>CAXNJC010000043.1:0-8155 GCA_964202525.1 Pirellulales bacterium | reverse complement strand
TCGCCCACGTCGCGGGCGGGCCGCACGACCGGCGCCGCGGGGGGTGGGGGAGGCGGCGGCACATCGCCCCGGATCGCGCGGACCGCCGCGGCCACGTCGAGCAGCCCGCCCGTGACGGTCTTGCCGGCGAGTGCGGCGAGGGGCCTCGTCGTGGAGAGGATCGCCCCGCGGATCGCCGTCGCCGAGGCGGCGGGGTTGGCGGCGGCCACAAGCGCGATTGCGCCCGTCACGTGCGGCGCCGCCATCGAGGTGCCGCTGTAGGCGGCATAGCCTCCGCCCGGGATCGTGGAGCGGATCGCCGCGCCCGGTGCGGCGAGATCGACGTGGACGGGGCCGAAGGTCGCGAAGGAGGGCAGCCGGTTCGAGCGATTGGTCGCGGTCACCGTGATCACTGCGTCGAGATCCTCGTTTGCCGGGTAGTTGGCCCGCCGGTCGCCATTGACGCCGTCGTTGCCCGCCGCGGTGACGAACAGGATCCCGGCCGCCCCGCCTTCGGCGATCGCGGCCCGCAGGGCGAGCGAGCGATCGCCGCCCCCCCAGCTGTTATTGGTGGCGACCACGTTCACGCCGAACTCGCGCCGCATCCGCGTCGCGTAGGAGATGGCGGCGATCGCGTCGCTGGTGTAGCCGCTGCCTTCGGAGTCGAGGAACTTCAGCCCCATGATCGACGTCCGCCAGGCCACGCCCGTCACGCCGAAGCCGTTGTCGCCGACGGCCCCGATGGTGCCGGCCACGTGCGTGCCGTGGCCGTCGTCGTCCATCGGGTCGGCGTCGTCGTTGGCGAAATCCCAGCCGTGCACGTCGTCCACGAACCCGTTGCCATCGTTGTCGAGGCCGTCGCCGGGCACCTCGCCGGGATTCCGCCAGGCGTTGGCCGCGAGATCGGGGTGGGTGTAGTCGAAGCCGCTGTCGATCACCGCCACCACCACGTCCCGCGAGCCGGTGGTCACGTCCCAGGCCGCGACGGCGGCGATGTCACCGCCGCGGGTGCCGCCCGACTGGCCGGTGTTGCGGAGCCCCCACTGGTCGACGAACGAGGGATCGTTCGGCACGGCCGTCGGCCGGATCGCGTAGTCGGGCTCGATGCCCGCCACGCCCTCGATGCCCGCGGCCCAGGCCCGCATGGCGGCCGGCGAGGCACCGGGGGCCACCACGAGCTCGAGGCCCGTGCCGAGGCGTTCGGTCCGCCACCCCGCCTCCGCCACGGCGGCCACGGGCCGCTCGCTGCGCACGATCCACGCGTCGGACCTGGCCGGCACCGCCGCCCCCTCCCACTCCACCAGGCCGAGCGCCGCGGGGCAGGAGCGGCGCTCGAGCGACTCCAGGCCGAGGCTGTGGCCTGCGGCCGGGCGGCGGGCGGTGCGGAGGAATCGCGTCATGATGTCGCGGCAGGTGCGGATTCGCGGGAACCCAAGCCTCGGGCTATCCTTCCATCGGCCCGATTGTCCCGCGCCCCCACTCCGAGAGCCAGCGACCATGGTGTTTCCCGTCGGCGACGACAACTCCGACCGCCGGACATTTCCGTTCGTGACGATTGCACTGATCGCCGTGAACGTGTTCGTGTTCGTCGTCCTCCAGGGCATGGGGGCCAACGAGGCCTTCACCATGGCCTACGTGCAGGTGCCCCGGGAGATCATCACCGGCATCGACATCGTCACCGAGCCGTCGCTGAAGACGATCCACACGCCGCAGGGCGCCATCCAGATCCAGGACCCGGGCCTGATGCAGACGCCGGTGCCGCCGTGGATGACGCTGTTCACCGCCATCTTCATGCACGGCAGCATCATGCACCTGCTCGGCAACATGTGGTTCCTGTGGATCTTCGGCGACAACATCGAAGACGACATGGGCCACGTCCGCTACCTGCTCTTCTATCTCGCCACCGGCGTGATCGCCTCGCTGGTGTTCGTGGTGCTCAACAGCTCGGGCGAGGCCTCGCTCACGCCCTGCCTCGGCGCGTCGGGGGCGATCTCCGGCGTGCTGGGGGCCTACCTCGTGCTCCACCCGAAGCGGCGGGTGAGCGTGATCCTGCTGCGGATGATGGCCGACGTGCCGGGCTACGTGGCCGTGGGCGTGTGGTTCCTGTTCCAGCTCGTCAGTGGCTTCCTCGATCAGGCCGGCGGCGGCGGCGTGGCCTACTCGGCCCACATCGCGGGCTTCGTGGCGGGCATGATCCTCGCCAAGCCGATGAGCTTCGCGTGGGCCCGGGAGGAGACCGATCCGCTGATCGTGCTCCGCAAGCCGACGGTCGTCGACCGCCTCGAGCACCGCCGCTGGTGACTCATTTCCAGGTGAAGGCGGTGAGCCCCTTCACGTCGCGGACATAGAGGTCGCGGCCCTCGATCGCGAGGTGCGCCCAGCTCTCCTCGGCGGCCACCTTCGCCTCGCCGAGCAGCTCGAACCGCTCGGGTGTGGCGCGGATGAGCCGCAGGTCGCCGGTCTCGTCGAGGGCGAGGATCCGGTCGCCCAGGGCCACCATGCTCCAGTAGCGGCCGAAGGGCTTCGTGATCCAGGCCTCCTTGCCGGTGGCGAGGTCGAGGCAGGCGAACCGCTGATTCCGCAGGTGCACGTAGGCGTGGCCGCCGATCACGATCGGTGTCGACATGTAGCCCTGGATCTTGTTCCGCCAGAGCTGCTCGACCGGCTTCTGGGCGTTGGCCGGATCGACGGCGAACAGGAACGAGCCGCCGCCGTAACTTGTGGTGAACACCCGGCCGTCGTGCACCGTGGGCGTGACGATGTTCATCCCGCGAAATGCCTCGACGGGCGTCTTCCAGAGCACCTTCCCGTTCTCCGGATCGATGCCGGCGAGGTCTTCGCGGGTCTGCACAAGGATCTGGAACACCCCGCCGATGGTGGCGGGATAGGGCGACGAGAACGCGCTCCCCATCATGCCGCCGCCGTCGTCGAGCGTCCGCCAGACGATCTTCCCGGTCGCCTTCTCGAGCTTCACGAAGCCCCCGCCCGCCTGCACGAACACGTGCTCACCGATCACCAGCGGGCTCGACACGAAGCCGAAGGCCGGCAGGGGGCTTTCGAGCGCCTCCATGAAGTTCACCCGCCACAGTTCGGCACCGGTGGCGGCGTCGAGGCACACGAGCACGTCCCGCATCCCGGCCACGAACACGCGGCCCCCGTCCACGCAGGGCGTGGAGCGGATCCACGAGCCATTGGATGCGGCGAAGAACGGCACACTCATCGAGCCCGGCCATTCCGCCCGCCACCGCTCCGCGCCGCTGGCCCGGTCGATCGCCCGCACGTGCTCGGTCTTCGCGTCCTTGGTTTCCGTGACGATCACGAGCTCGCCCGCGACGACCGGCCCGGAGTAGCTCGGGCCCAGGTCCATCCGCCACGCCCGTTCGACCCGGCCCTGCTCGAGGCCGTCCGGCCACGACGCGGCGGCCACGAAGCCGTCGCGGTTCGGGCCGCGCCACTGGTGCCAGGGGGCCTCGGCGACGGCGGCCCGGGGAGCCACCGCGACCTGCGAGGCCGCGACGACGAGGGGCACCGCGGCGAGGCGGCAGAAGGCGCGAAACACGTCCATGCGGGTGGACTCCGGAGGGAGGATGCGACGACGGCGTCATCGTACCGCAGGTCGACATGGCCGTCGTCCGCTGGTGCGTGAGGCTCTTGCCTGCGGCACGACCACCTGGCAATGTGCCACAAGGTCGACCCGCTGTGGTTTCAGGCCGACCTGGGTGCCGCTGGCAGGTGTTCGTTCACCCGAGAGGAGTCATGCCGATGAACCAGGCTGATCTGACACGCGGCACCGATCTCACACGCGACCGGGCCCGGGGCGCCCTCCTCGGGCTCGCGGCGGGCGACGCCGTGGGAACCACGGTGGAGTTCGAGAGGCCCGGCACGTTTCCGCTCGTCACCGACATGGTCGGCGGGGGTCCGTTCGGTCTCGTGCCGGGCCAGTGGACCGACGACACGTCGATGGCCCTGTGCCTGGCGGAGTCGCTCGTCATCCATGGCGACCACGACCCAGTCGACCAGCTGCGTCGCTACGTGCGGTGGTGGAAGGAGGGCTTCTTCTCGCCCACGGGCACGTGCTTCGACATCGGCACGACCACGCGGAGCCAGCTCAAGCGGTTCATGCGAACCGGCGATCCACACGATCCGCACGTGGATGAGGAGTCGGCGGCCAACGGCTCGCTGATGCGGCTGGCTCCGGTGTCGATCCGCTGGTTCGACGAACCGAGCGTCGTGATCGAGCGGGCGGCGGCGTCGAGCCGCACGACGCATGCGGCCCGGCGGCCGGTGGATGCCTGCCGGGTGCTGGCCGCGATGACGGCGGCGTTCATCCGGGGCGAGTCGCGCGAGCGGGTGTTCGCTCCCGACTTCTGGACCCACGGCGACCTGCACGCCGATGTCGAGGCCGTGGCGCGGGGCCGCTGGCGGGGCAAGGAGCCGCCGGCGATCCGTGGCACGGGCTACTGCATCGACGCCCTGGAGGCGGCGATCTGGGCGGTGGCCGGAGCGAAGGACTTCCGCGACGCGATCCTGCGGGCCACGAATCTCGGCGACGATGCCGACACGACGGCGGCGATCGCCGGGCAGGTGGCCGGCGCGGCCTGGGGTGGGAAAGGAATCCCCGCGGAATGGCTCGCGAAACTGGCGATGCGGGAGCGGATCGAGTCACTGGCCGACGCGCTCCACCGGGCTGCGGTGGGAACCCGGCTGGCGTGGGAGCACGATGAGTTCTTTCACGGGTGGTGGGCCGACGCCGAGGGCCGGGTGCTCGGTGGCGAGTTTCCGGGCGATCGGGACGATCCCGACATCGCCCGGCTCAAGCTCGCGCTGCTGGCCCGGGCCGGTGTCGGCACGATCATCGACCTCACCGACGAGGAAGACCGGCTGACGCCGTACGACGAGCATCTGCGGGCAGTCGCCGCGGAGCAGGGCATCGAGCTGCGGCGGATCGCGCACCCGATTCCCGACATGGGAGTGACCACGCCTGAGCACTATGACCGGATCGTGGCCGACATCGAGCAATCGCTGGATGCCGGCGGGAAGGTGTTCGTGCACTGCTGGGGTGGCGTCGGCCGCACGGGTACGGTGGTCGGCGTGTGGCACGTGTTCCACGGCTGCTCAGCGGAGGCGGCGCTCGAGCGGATCGCGGCGGCCCGGAAGGGCACGATGAAGGGAGAGCGGCCTTCGCCCGAGACGGCCGCGCAGATCGAGGCGATCCGAGAGGCGGCAGCGCGGCGGAAGGCCCGCTCGACGCGGCGCCGCGTGTGATCCGATCTTCCATCGCCGGGAACCGGGCGAGGCCTGTGTGCGGGGTGTGATATCCTGAGCGATCGAAGCGAAGTCGGGCATGCCATGCCGATACGGATCATCCACACCGCCGACAACCACATCGGCCTGCCGTTCAAGCAGGTTCCGGCCGACGTGGCCAAGCGGTTGATCGAGGAGCGATTTCTCGCCCTGGAGCGGCTTGTGGCCGCCGCCAACGCGCGAGCCGCCCACTTCTTCGTGGTCGCCGGCGACCTCTTCGACAGCACGCGGGTAAAGCCGGGCGACATCGAGAAGACGGCGAACGTGCTGCGGGGTTTTGACGGCGTGGCGGCGATCGTCGTCCCCGGCAACCACGACCATTTCGCCACCTCCGAGACGGAGGTCTGGAAGCGGTTTCGCAAGGCGACGGAGGCCGACGCCCGCATCGACCTGCTCGTAAATCCCGCCGTGAAGTCGTATGACGTCGAAGGTCAGGCGGTGCATGTCTTTCCCTGTGCCTGTCCGTCCAAGACCGGTGCCGAGTCCACGATCGGCTGGGTCGCGGAGGCGGCGGGCCAGCTCGCCACCGGGCTCAAGATCGGCATCGCCCACGGCAACGTGACGGGGCTGGGCCTCGATGCCGAGGGGCAGTATTTCACCATGGAGCCCGCCGCGCTCGAGGCGGCCGGGATGGCGACCTGGCTGCTCGGCCACATCCACGTACCGTTTCCGACGTCGGAGTCGGGCGAGCGGTCCCCGTATTTCATGGCCGGCACGCACACGCCCGACTCGCTGCGGTGTCGCCATGGCGGGTCGGCCTGGAGCATCGAGTGCGACGGCGACCGGGTCACGCGCTACGAGCGGCTGGCGCCCGGGGAGATCTCATTCCGCCGGCTCGAACGGGAGCTCGTCTCGGCAGATGACGTGGCCGACCTCGTCCGCACGTGCAAAGCCCTCGACGCTCGCGCCACGGTTCTCGACCTGCAGCTCTCCGGTCGGCTTTCGGCTGCCGATCGAGCGCATCTCACGGCCGAGATCGACCGGTTGCGGCCCGCGTTCCTGAACCTCACGGATGAATCCGACATCCACGACCGGATCGACGCCGCCCAGGTCGAGCAGCGATATCGCAGCGGCGGACTGGCCCAGCGGCTGCTTCTGGCACTGCTCGCCGACGCAGACCATCCCGATGCGGCCACGCTCGCCCACCACCTCATCGAGGAGGTGTCGCAGGCATGAGGCTGCACTCGATCAGGCTGTATCCGTTCGGCCGCTTCGCCGACCAGTCTTGGGATCTGGCGAAGTCGCTGGTGGTGATCCACGGACCGAATGAGCTCGGCAAGACCACGCTGCGGCAGGCGATCTTTCATGCACTGTTCACGCCCACCAAGCAGACGGACACCCAGTTCAAGACCAGCGTGAAGCCCTGGCTGCCGCTGCCCGCCGGCGATCACGCCCACGTCACGCTCACGTTCGAGCACGAGGGCGCCCGCTGGACGCTCGACAAGCGGTGGGGTGCCGCCCAGATGAGCCGGCTCAGCGACGGCACGACGGTGATCGCCGATCCTGCCGTCGTGCAGCAGCGGCTCGGCGAGATGCTGGTGCACGGTGAGGCGACATATCGGCACGTTCTATTCACAGGCCAGGCGGAACTCGAACGCACCTTCATCACGATCCGGGAGAAGGAACAGGCGGGCGACCTGCGGGATATCGGCGACCTGCTTCAGGCCGCCGTCGATTCCTCGGCCGACGTGGATGAGAAGGCACTTCGGCGGAGGGTGGCCGAGAAGATCGACGACGCGTTCGGCCGGTGGGACGAGGCGAATGGCCGGCCCGAGCCGCAGGGCGGCAGGGAGAAGGGCCTCGCCGATCCCTGGAAGAAGGGCGTCGGCGATATTCTGCGCGCGTGGTATGCCTGGAAGACGCTTCTGGGGAAGCGGGATCGCATCCTCGACCTCGAGCGCCGCCTCGACGACATCGGCAACCAGGTGGCGGCTCTCGACGAAGAGATCCGCGCGCTGACTGCCCTGATCGACGAGTATGGCGCCTGCCGCCAGGGGCTCATGGACCGGGCGCTCCTGGAGGAGCAGATCCAGCGGCTGGGGCACGTCGTGGCCGAGATGGGTGCTGCGTTCACGGGGTGGCCGCAGGCGCAGGCCACGATCGACGCATGGACGCAGCTGCGGCCGAATGTCGACAAGCAGCTTCAGGCGGCGAAGGACGAGCGGGTCGCCGCCCAGGCGAAGGCGGGCGCGACCGCGTTGCTCACGACATTCGCGGCCATCAAGGAGGCCAGGAGCGAATGGGAGAAGGCCGTCGAGATCGCCGAAGCTCATCCGCACCCCGGCGACGATATCCTCGGCGAAATCGACCGGCTCGAGGACGCCATCACGGTCGCCGAGAACAAGCTGGCTGCAAGGTCGCTGTCGTATCGCATTGCGTCGGAAGAGGCCGTGACGGTGGTGGTGCAGCGGGGAGCCGAGCCAGCGGAAACGATCTCCGTCGGGCCGGTTCCTGCTTCAGGCACGGCCACGGCGCGGGTGCGTGTGCAGGCGGCGGGCATCACGCTCGCCGTGGAGAGCGGCGACGGGGATGTCGAAGCCCTGTTTCGCGCGCTTGGGGCCGACCGGGCCGCCTTGGGCCGGCGGCTCGAGGCGTGCAACGCCGCATCACCGAAGGCGGCCCGGGAGCTGGCCGACAGGCATCGCGACTCCACCGCTGCAGCGGCGTCACGCAAGCTGGTGTACGACGGGCTGCTCCAGGGCAAGACTCGTGAGCAGTGGGAACTCGAAGTGCGGACGGTCGAGAGTCTGCCCGCCACGCGTGATCTGGCCACGATCGACGACGAGATTGCGAGGGTCGCCAAGCAGCTGGCCGACGGCGACTCGCAGGCCACGAGGCAGGCGGATTCGATCAGGAATTGGGTGGCGCAGTA
>CAXNJC010000042.1:0-8192 GCA_964202525.1 Pirellulales bacterium | reverse complement strand
AGCCGCGGGCACGGGAGTCGTCGTTGAGCGGGCCGCCGTCGTTGTGGCCGAACTGGATGACCACGAAGTCGCCCGGTTTCATCATCGAGAGCGTCGCCGCCCAGCGGCCCTCGGTGATGAAGGTGCGGCTACTGCGGCCGCCGATCGCGACGTTGACGACGTTCACCTTCGCGGGATCGAAGTACTTCCCGAACTCTTCGCCCCAGCCCCGCTGGCCCTTGGTGCCGCACTTTACGGTCGAGTCGCCCACGAGAAACAGCGTCGGAAGCTCAGGGTTCGCCGGGCGAGCCAGCCGAAACCGCGCGGCATCCTCGACGGGCCGGTCGTCGTCGGGCGCGGCGCTGCCTGACACCGCAGCCAGGACACAGCAGGCAACCAAACCGCGAATCAGCATGTGCGTCACCTGCCGTCAGGAACGGCCAGGACCTCGAGGGAACTTGCTGGGATCGATACGGAGTCTTGCGGATCGGGGTGCGCCGGGTCGAACGGCGTCACGCCGGCGGCGAGCAGCGGTGCGAGATCGGGCACGCCGGTGCGGATGCCTTCCACCACGCAGCGGGCGATCTGGTATGCGCCGTAGGCGCTGAAGTGGGTGTCGTCGCGGATCGGCTCGGCCTGACCGGGATAGGTGCCGGCGGGAACGTGCAGAAACACCGCCTTGCTCCCCTCGACGCCGAGCGCCTGGTAGAGCCGCTTCGACATCGCATTGAGATCGACGAGCGGCACGCCTTTCTCCTTCGCCACGCGGCGCACCGCCTCGGGAAAGTCGCCGAGCGACTCCACCACGCGGCCCGTGTCGTCAAACCGCCGCCGGGCGACCGACGTCACGAGCACCGGTTTTCCTTCGCGGTCGCGGATCCGATCGACGAACTCACGGAGCAGCGCCGTGTAGCCCGCGAACGCGCCGGCGTCTTCGCCCTTCGCCTTCTGGTCGTTGTGGCCGAACTGAATCAGCACGACATCGCCAGGCCGCAGGTGCGCGAGAATCTTGTCGAGCCGCTGTCCGCCGCGAAACGACGCCAGCGCCAGGCCCGACTCCGCATGGTTGGCGACCACGGCCTCGGGGCCGAAGAACACCGGCAGCATCTGCCCCCAGCCGGCATAGGGCTCGCGGGCCTGGTCGGTGACCGTCGAGTCGCCGGCCAGGAAGATGCGCGTCACGGCCTCGTCGGGGGCGAGGGCCTCCACCGACACGCGGCGCACGGCCGACGCCTCCCCCAGAAAGTCGAGCGTGAGCCGGTCGTCCCAGTTCGCCGTCGCCTGCTCCCGCCCCTTGAGCGACACGCGGCCTCCGGGAAACTCCGCGCGGTGAACGTCGACGAGAAAAGTCCGCGCGACGCACCCGCCCTTCGGCACCCGCTCGCGGAGTACGTACAGCCGCCGAGCCTCGCCCTTGCAGGTGGTCACGCTCGCCGCGTCGTTGGATCCGAACTCGACCGTGACCCGATACACCCCCTCGGGCAGTTCGCGGGAAAACGTCTCCGCGGTGGCGGTGGTCTGGAGCGATACACCCGCAAGCACCATCAGGAGCGAGACGTCGCGCAGGAGTGTCATGGCATCTTCGTGTTGAATGGGGCGGCTCATGCGAACCTCATGCTCACGGGCCCGGTCCCGCAGGCTCGGTTGTCGGCACCGGGTTGAGGTCGATCCACACCTCCTCGCCGCCCCCCGCCTGACTCTGACCACTCATCGTGGGTCGGCGATCCGCTCGAGGGTCACGAGCACCAGCCCGCTGCCGCGCGGGGCGGAGAACGAGGCCGGCCGCTCGGCACCCGCGGCCGCGAAGCAGAGCCGCCGCGTGGTCCGCTCGAGTTCGTAGATCCCGAGATGCCGCCGCTCCGTGACCGGGCCCTCGGCGTCCTCGACGACCGTGAAGTCGATCGCCTTCGGTACGCTCCACGGCGTGAGCTCGTTCGTGCCGCGGGCGACGAGCTTGCCGTCGGCCAGCACCGTCCAGCCGCCGTCCGCGGTGTTGATCACGGTGATCTTCGCCGCGTCGTCCGGGTTCGACGTCGAGCCGTCGGCCTCGATGCTCACCGCCCGCCAGGTGCCCACGAGGGCCGCCACGTCGGCTGGCGCCGCCGTGGCGGACTCCACGGCGGAGGCTCCCCGCCCGGGAATCGAGAGCAGCACGACGGCGACGACCGCGAGGAGGCGGGGCATGGAACGATCTCCGGAGGCGATTTCGGATTCTACGCCTGCGGCGGCCCGCCAGGCACGTCGGTGGGGCGACCGATGATTGCCGGTGCGCCGACACGCTGGCTAGGATGGCCCGCATGTTCGCCGTGCCCGCCGCCGAACCGACCGTCGATTTTCTCGGCATCGGCGTGCAGAAGGGGGGCACCACCTGGCTCTACCACCAGCTGTCCCGCCATCCCCAGGTGGCGTTTCCACGCGGCAAGGAGGCGCACTACTGGGACGCCGCCGGTGACCGCGACGCGGACGAGTGGGTGCGGCTGCTCCAGCCCCCCACGCGGCGGTCGCGGACCGGCCGCCCGATCCGCACCGGCGAGATCACGCCCGCCTACTCGACGCTGCCCGTGGAGCGGATCCGGGCGATCCACGATCGCTGCCCCGGCGTGCGACTGTTCGTCAGCCTCCGTAACCCCGTGGAGCGGGCCTGGTCGGCCGCGCTGATGGGCCTGGCCCGCGCCCAGATGCACGTCCACGAGGCGAGCGACCAGTGGTTCCTCGACCACTTCCGGTCCGCGGCGTCGCGCGGCCGCGGCGACTACGTCGGCTGCCTCGATCGCTGGGGGTCGGTCTTTCCCGCGGACCAACTGCTCGTGCTCTTCCAGGACGACATCGCGGCGCGTCCCCGCGAGGTGCTCGACGACCTCGCGGGGCACCTCGGGATCGATGCCGGAGAGTTCGCGGCCCTGCCGGCGCAGGTTCTCGCCGAGGTCGTGGTGCCGCACCTCGGCGCAGGCGCTTTCGACACCGCGCCTCCGCCGCTGCGGCCCTCGCTGCTGCCGCCGCTGCTCGATCTCTACGCGGCCGACATCGCCACGATCGAGCGCCGCACGGGCCGCGACCTCTCCGCCTGGCGGCTGGCCCGGCCCGCCACGGCCAGGCCACGGCAGATCTCCGGCTGCGGAGCGACGCGGGCGACCGACGCCGAGGCCTGAGCGGCGTCAGGCCACCCGCGAGACGCCGGGTGCGTCTGCACCGCCGTAGGCCGACGCCACCACGCCGAGCGCCACTTCGAGCCGTGGCCGCCACGACGTGCCGGCCGGACCCTGCGTCATCTCCACCGACACGAAGCCGTCGTAGCCGACGCCGCGCAGCGCCGCGGCCAGCGCTGCATGATCGACCCCGCCGCTCCCCACCGCGGCGAGCCCCGGCTCGCTGGCATGGAAGTGTCGCCACCGCGGTCCCGCGGCGGCCATGATCTCGGGCGGCGACTCGCCGCCCAGCGCCATCGCGCCGGCATCGAGGTGCACGCCGAGGCCATCCTGCGCCACGCGGTCCACGAACTCGATCACCTGCCGCGACGTGACCAGGAAATCGCAGCCATAGGCAGGTGGATTCGGCTCGATCACGAGCCACACTCCACGGTCGGCCGCCCGCCGGCCAAGGTCGCGAAAGAACGGCAGGGCGATCGCCTCGGCCTGGGCGAGCCCGAGGCTGCCGCGGACGCGGTTCTTCGGTGAGCCGAACACCAGTCGCGAGGCGCCAAGGCCCGCCGCCAGGTCGATGATCGCGGCCATGTGGGCCGTCAGGTGGCGACGGGTCGCGGCGTCACCGAACAGGACGAGGTCGCCGCGGCCGAAGAGCAGGGCCTGCATCGACACGATCGGCAGGCCGCGATCCTCCCAGAACCGGCGGTAGGCGGCGACGCTGCCGGCCGGCGGCTCCCAGGGCCGCTCGCAGACCCGCGCAGGCACCGCCTCCACGCCGCTCACGCCGTGGGCGACGAGCACCGCGGCCGCTTCCGCGTCGGCCTCCGCGGGCCAGGCGATGGTGGACACGGCTAGGCGCATCGCCGCACCTGCCCTTCCGCCGCCACGAACGCGGCCAGCCCCGCGAGCACCTCGTCGGCCGAAGCCACGTAGGGCCCGCCGCGGCCGAACACGGCGGCATGCTCGGTGCGGACGTCGTAGGACGCCGGCGTGCCGGCAAGCCGGTTGGTGAACTCGAAGCCGAAGGCCTCCCGGGCGATCCGGCCGATCGTGACCGGCTCCGTGGCGAGATGGACCAGCCGCAGGCAGGCGCCCTCGGCCACGTCGAGGTCCCCCGCGAGCCGGGCGAGATCGTAGAACTGGAAGCTGCCGCGGTGGTCGATCTTCTCGGTCTGGTTGCCGTGGAGCAGATCGTAGACGGCGTTCTTCTTGAGCCCCGCGCCGAACAGGGCGGGGAGGCGGACGACGAGCGTGTCGAACCGGGCGGCGAGCGTCCGCTCGAGTTCGAGGCGGTGCCGCCCGTAGGGAGTGGCCTCGGAGGGCTCGTCGTGCTCGGTGACTCGCCGCGGATCGCCGAACACGTCGACCGTCGAGATCAGGATCAGCTTGCGGGCCCGGGCCCGGGAGACCGCATCGACGAGCCGCGCCAGGTTTGCCCGGTCGGCGTCGGGATCGCGGTTGGCCTTCCACTTCTCGGCCGGTGCGCCCGCGCAGTAGATGCGGTCGAACGTGCGGCCGGCGATGCCCGCGATCGTGGTCGAGCGGTAGGCGGCTGCGAAGCGGCGGTGGGCCAGGAGCGTGCCGCCCACCAGTCCCGTGCAGCCGATCAGGGCGTCGTTCATCGGTTTCGTCTCCAGGTCGTGATCGTGCATCTCATCCGGCTCACGCCGCCCGCGTCCGCGGCGGGTCGAACGCCCCCAGGCAGGCACGGGCGAGCGTCGAAAGGATCAGCGTGTTGCCCCGCAGGCCCCGGATCTTCGTGGGCACGCCGCCGTGCGCGGGGTAGGCCCGCGTCACCGGGATCTCCGCCACGTGGAGCCCGAGCCGCGCCGCCCGGATCGCGAGGTAGTAGTGCAGCTCGTATCCCGCGAACACGTCGCGGAAGGGCTGCACGCGGGGGTCCTCGAGCAGTCGCCGAGAGTAGCCGCGGAAGCCGTTGGTGGTGTCGGTGTAGCGGCGGCCCGCGGCAAGGCTCACGGCCGGCGCGTGGAGCAGCGTGACCGCGAGGTGCCGCGAGAGCGGTGTGTTGATCGCCCGCCCCCCGGGGACGTACCGCGAGCCCTGCACGTGGTCGCAGCCCGCGGCGAGCCGTTCGGCGAATCGGGGCAGCGCCTCGGGATCGTCCTTGTCGTTGCCGTCCATCACGACGACGCCGTCGTAGCCCTCGTCGAGGCACCAGGCGAGCCCCATCCGCATCTGGGCACTGAGCCGGCCGGAACCGCGCTTGACCAGCAGCGCCCGGACGCCCGCCGCGGCGAGCCGGGCCGGGTCGGTCGAGCCGTCGGTGCTGCCGCCGTCGGCGAGCACCACGTCGAGGCCGTGGTCCACGGCCTGCATCTTCGCCAGCTGCCGGTGCAGCCGCTCGGCCTCGTTGATCACGAACAGGCAGACGGCGTACCGCGAGCGGCGCGGCGCCAGCGGCACCACGTCGTGGGCGGGAATCTGGCGGCCGGCGTGGTCAGCCGACGCGACCGACGGGGACGTCGTCATGGTCGTTCTCCGGGTCATCGATCGAGATCATGCGAATGTTCCGCCGGCGGGCATCGGACATGGCCGTCGAACTGATCCGCTCCTCGGCGACGTGGTAGAGCGGGCAGTCCTTGACCTCCTCGAACGCGTGCGCCAGGTACTCGGCGATCACGATCAGGGTGGTGAACAGGAAGAAAAACATCACCGCGATCTGGAGCGAGAGCGTCGTCCAGCCCTCGACGACGCGATCCTTGCCGAGGTTGACGGCCACCACCCAGGCCATGCAGCCCACGTTGAGCAGGCTGGCGAAGCCACCGAGGTAGCTCACCAGCCGCAGGGGCGCCGGCGAATGGCTGACGAGCATCGAGACCGCCTCGCGGGTCGTCGCCGCCAGCCGCGGACGCCGCGGCGCGGCGACCGGCTCGTAGTCGATCGCCGCGGTGCGGAATCCGACCGAGCAGCCGAGCAGCCGCAGGTGGACGGTCTTCTGCCGGATGCGGGTGAGGGCGTTGAGCGCCCGGCGGCTGAAGAGCCGCATCGTGGCGGCCCCGGGCACGAGCCGGAAGCCGGTCATCCGGCGGAACACGCGGTGAAACGCCTTCCAGGCCGTCCGCCGCAGCCACGACCTGCCGCGCCGACCGGTCGTGCCGATCACGATGTCGGCCCCGCGGTCGCCGGCCGCCACGAAGTCGGGGATCCGCGCCGGCGGATCGGTGGCAACCGCCAGGATGAGCGTCAGGTCGCCGATCGCCGAATCGAGCCCGGCCGTCGCGGCGATGTCCGCGCCGAACCGCCGGGAGAGCCGGATCACGCGGATGCACTCGTGCTCCGCGAGCACCCGCTCGCACGCCGCCACGGTCGCCGGCCCGGAACCGTCGTCCACGAGGATCAGCTCGTGGTCGGCGGCGGTCGCCGCGAGCACGGCGAGCGTCTCGGTCACGAAGGCCGGCAGGCGGGCCGCGTCGTCGGCGACGAGTGCGACCACCGACACGAAACTCTGCGTCGTCCGCGTCATGCGGACCTCCTTTCACGCTGCCGCGCGGGCAGGGGCACCGCGTCGAGCATGTCGAACACGTTGTCGATCTTGGCGGCGAGCACGCACGTCAGGCCGGGCAGACCGACGTCGTGCCTCACGAGGATCGGGCGGCCGTCGTCCCGCTCGCTCGCCGGCAGCACGGTCTTCACTTCGAACAGCGATTCCACGTGGCGGCAGCCGGCGATCGCCGGCAGGTAGCGGGCGGCGTCGCGAACCATGAGGTCGACCCGCGGCCGCCGGCGGCTCTCCGCGAGCAGCGCATGGGCGTCGAGCACGGTGGTGCCGCCATCGTGCCAGCTCGTGTGCGGCGTGTAGCGGACGTGGCTGAGCGAGTGCAGGCCGCGGGATGGAAACGGCATGCACGAGAAGAACGGCCCGCACATCACCGTCACTCCGATGTCCGCGAGCTCCTCCGGCATCTGCACCAGCGCCAGTTCCGTGATCTCGTGCTTGAGCGGAATCGGCGGGATTCCCGAACGGGTGAGCACGGCGTTGATCTGCGAGTAGGTGCAGTTGAAGACCCGGTCGGCGTCCCACGCCTCCGCCGCCGCAGGTCCGACGGCCTCGAGCCGCAGGCCGCCGGCGGCACGTGACTCCAGCCGACGCACCTCGGTGCCGAGCCGGACGTCGATCCCGGCGACTCGCAGCCTCCGCCAGGTCGCCTCTCGCAGCCGCACCGCGTCGAACGCATACTCCTCGACCGCGAACACGTCTTCCACGAGGTGCGGATCGAACAGGCCGCGGATCCGCGGCGGCACGGCCCGAATCGGCGCGCCGATCCGCGTGCAGAAGTTGACGAAGTGGCGGGCGGTGACGTGCGAGTGCCGCGCCGCGATCGCGTAGACCTTGTCGAACGAGGCGTCGACGCACTCGCGGAACTCATCCACGAAGCGGGGGAAGTTCACCCGCGACCGCAGGCCGGTGATCAGGCTGCGGGGATAGTGGTAGCCGTTGTGCACCCGGGCCTGGTTGGTGTGCGACGCCCGCTGGAGGATGTCGTCGTGCTTCTCGAAGACCGCCACCCGCGCTCCCGCCGACTTCAGGTGCAGGGCCAGCATGCAGCCGTAGAAGCCGCCGCCGATGACGGCGGCGTCGAGGCGCGACGATGGTCCGAGGGGACGGCGCATGGGCAGGATTCAGAACCGGGGGGTGGCGGAGGCCTCGAGGGCGATTCGCCGCCGCAGGGTGCGAGCCGCGAGCGACCGCTCGACCGCACGCCGCGGCAGGAGCAGGGGCGCGCCGGCGAGCCGGGAGACCGAGATCTCGACGTAATCACCGGTGGATCCGGGCCGCCGCCGGGCGTCGACGAAGCGGCCCTCGCGGCAGGCGCGCCGCGCCGCCGCTTCCGTCGCCCCGTCGTCGGCGAGGTAAAACTGCGACGCCGTGACCCTGCCCGGCGGTTCGTGGATCACGGCCGCCACGGCCAGGCAGCCGAGGCCCGCCGCCGGCAGCCAGGTGAGCCGCGGCCGGTCGTGAAGCCCGTGGGCGAGGTCGGCCGCGAACGTGACCAGCATCAGCATCGCCACCAGATTCTGCGCATAGAAGTAGCGGTCGGGCGACGTGTG
>CAXNJC010000041.1:0-8372 GCA_964202525.1 Pirellulales bacterium | reverse complement strand
GGTCCCGTCGAGTCGGCGATGCGCGGGCTCTCCGCCGCCGTGCGGGAATGGGCCGCGGCGGCCCGTGCGGAGTTCGCGCAGTTGCCCGAGCCCGACCTGCACAACCGCACCGTGCGGCTCGTCGAGGCCACACTCCTGCGCGAGGCGCTCGCCCACACCGGGGGCAACCGCACCGCGGCCGCCCGGCTGCTCGGCCTCGACCGGGCGACCCTCCGCACCAAGCTGCGACAGGCGGGCCTCGACGAGTGATCCGTCGCGGCGGCGAAAAGTTCCCCGGCAGCGGTGAAGGATTCCCCGCGCCGCGACCGCGGCGCCGTCGATAGCATCTCGAGTGGCTCGGGTCAGAGGCCGCGCGAGCCACCGCCATGCCGCCCACGACACCATCCCCGTCGCCGCCCCGCGGCTTCACCCTGGTGGAGCTGCTCGTCGTGATCGCAATCATCGCGGCGCTCATCGGCCTGCTCCTGCCAGCGGTGCAGGCCGCGCGGGAGTCGGCCCGGCGGACCTCCTGCGGCAACAACCTGCGGCAGCTCCCGCTCGCCTTCCTGAACTACGAAGCCGCCCACAAGCTCCTGCCGCCGCTGAAGCGGACCAGCAACTGCACGGCGGCCCCCACCAGCGAGCCGCGGATGGCGCAGCGGAGCTGGGCCTGCGACGTGCTCGCCTACCTCGAGGATGGCAACCTCGTCGCGGGCTACAACCTGGCGCACGACTGGTGGGTCAACGCGGATGGCGCGGCCGTCAACGGCGGCACGGCGGGAACCCTCGACGCGAATCCCACCGGCAACCGGGCCCTCGTCCGACGGCAGCTGCCCGTGCTGCAGTGCCCGTCGAGCCCCGTCTCGAACCGAATCCAGGACAAGATCGACAGCCCGCGAAAGACCGGCGCCTGCACCGACTACTTCCTCGTGGCCGGGACCGGCACCGCCTTCAACGCGGCCGCCGGGCTGCCTGCCGGCACGGTGCCTGCAGGCCCCGGGGCGACGGAGACGTGGTCGGGGTGTGGCGCCTCCGCGAAGCGTCCGCGGAGCACGCTCGCAGGGATCACCGACGGCCTCTCGAACACGATCCTGCTGGCGGAATGCACCGGCCGCGAGGATGTCTGGCGGGCCGGCGTCCGCACCACGGCCAATGCCGACAATGCCGCGGGCGCAGCCTGCGCCCGCGGGCAGGGGGGCGCGTGGGCGACCAACGACAACCCCTACGGATTCGGCGAACGCCTGACCGGCTGGTGCACGGCGGGGCCGACCTCAGGAGCGATTCCCCTCGAGTTGATGCGGGTCAACGGCTCCAATGAGTGGGGCTGGCTGATCTACGCCTGCCACGCCGGGGGTGCCAACCTCGCCTTCGCCGACGGCGCGGTGCGGTTCGTGGGCGAGGGCACATCGGTGCAGATCCTCGGCCAGCTCGCGACCCGGGCCGGCGGCGAGGTCGTTTCCTTCGACTGACGCCGGCTGCTTTCCCGGCGCCGCTCCCGACCGTACACTGTTGTCCTCGGTCGGCGTCGCCGACACGGTCGCTTCTCCAGTGAACCAAGGGCTCATCATGGACATCCTCGGCGAGATTCTGAAGCAGGTCCTCGAAGGCGCGGCGCAGCAGCAGGCCCAGCCCCAGCGGCAGCCCCAGCCGCAGCCGCAGCAGCCTCCGCAGGGCATGCCGTCGCCCAACGACCTCTCCGACATCCTCTCGCAGATTTTTGGCGGCGGGTCGGCCCAGAAGCTCCCCGACGTCGTCAAGCAGTTCGAGGAGAAGGGGATGCGGGAGCAGGTCGACTCCTGGGTTCGCACCGGCCCCAACAAGCCGGTCGATCGCCGGCAGATCGAGGATGCCTTCGGCCAGCGGGAGCTCGACCACCTCGCCCGCACGAAGGGCATCGACCGCGACCAGCTCGCCGAGGTCCTCGCCAAGTACATTCCGCGGATCATCGACGAACTGACTCCGCAGGGGCAGATGCCGGGCCGCCGCTGAGCGGATCCGGCGGCGGCTGCGGAGGAGGGTATACTCGGGGCTGCGAGGCTCCGATGCGCTGTCCATCCGTTTCATTCGTGATCGCCGTCGGCGTGGCGTTCTGCGGGGCCGATGCCCGCGCGTACGACTGGGCGGGCGTCGAGTTGGCGTGGCGAAACGACCCGCGTCCGGCAGCCGACGCGGCCGTGCCCCTCGATCCGCCTCCGGCCCGCCGTACCACGCGCCGCGCCCAGCGGCGGGGACAGCGGCGGATCGAGGTCGAGTCGCCCCCGGCTCGGCCCACCACGGCGATCCTGCCGGCCGCGGCCGAGCCGACGCCCGGCACACCACCACCGGCCATGCCCCCCATCGTCGAGCCAGCCCCGCCGGCCCGCACGGTCGTCCACCGGGGCCAGCCCTACGGAGCCGAGCCCCGGCAGCGGTTCGACCTGCACCTGCCGGCCGGATGCAGCGGCGGCGGCCTGCCGCTGGTCGTGTGGATCCAGGGCCCTGACTGGCGCCACGGCGGCCGCGACGAGTGTCCCGTCGTCTGGCTCGCCGAGCAGGGATTCGCCGTCGCCACCGTCGACTGCCGCAGCAGCGACGACTCGGTGTTTCCGGCGCAGCTCGACGACTGCCGGGCCGCGATCCACGCACTCTGCTCGGATGCGACCACCTGGGGAATCGATCCGGCGCGGATCTGCATGGCAGGGCTGGGAGGCGGTGGCCAGCTCGCGGCCCTTCTCGCCTTCGCGCCCCCCGACCAGCCGCCGATCCGCGAGGCGAGCATGGACGAGCCCGAGGACGACGTGGCGGCGGTGGCGATCTTCGACGCGCCGACCCATCTGCCGTCCCTCGGCGCCGCCCACGACCGGGCAGGTTCTGCCGAGAGCCGTCTCGTGGGCGGGCCGTTGCCCGAGTTCCGCGAGGCGGCGCAGAAGGCCAGCCCGCTCATGCACGTGTCCACGGACGACCCGCCCACGCTGATCGTGCAGGGATCGCGGGGCGACGGCGTCGCCCTCGAGCAGGGAGAGCGGCTCGACGCCGCCCTTCGCGCCGCCGGCGTCGACTCGACGCTGGTGGTGCTCGACGCCAAGGCGGCCGCCCTGGCCCCTCGCCGAGGCACGGCTGCGGCGGGGGCCCTCGTCGAGTTCCTCGACCGCACCTTCGGTCCGGCCGCTGCTCGAATCGAGAACTGAGTCGCCCGGCCGTCCACGCGGCGAGTCCCTTGCGACCGGCACGACGCGCACGGTGCACCAGAACCGTCAGGCTTGTGCAGTTGTCGCCGCCCGCCGCCGATACCTTCCGCTGTGCCGGTCGTCTCCGGCATCGCCGCCGCGGGCTCAGGCCCGCCTCGTCAGCGGCGTCCGCGCCACCATCAGCAACGAAGCCCACTCCGCCCATGCCGTCGCCACGCCGCACGTCGTCGTCCACCGCCGTCCAGAACCCGCTGGAGACGTACCTGCGCGACATCAACGAGACCCCGCTGCTCACGGCCGACGACGAGAAACGGCTCGCGACCGCGATCGCTCAGGGCGACGCGCTGGCCCGCGACCACATGGTCCGCGCCAACCTCCGGCTGGTGGTGAACATCGCCCGCGGCTACGCCAACCGCGGCCTGCCGCTGCCCGATCTCATCGAGGAGGGCAACCTCGGGCTGCTCCGCGCCGTGGAGGGCTTCGACCCGACCATCGGCACGCGGTTCAGCACCTACGCCAGCTACTGGATCAAGCAGTCGATCAAGCGGGCGCTGATCAACTCCGGCAAGACGATCCGGATTCCGGCCTACATGGTCGAGATCCTCTCGAAGTGGCGGCGGGCCACGGCCAGGCTCAGCGATGCGCTCGGCCGCGTGCCCACCCCCGAAGAAGTGGCCCGCAGCCTCGGGCTGGCCCGCAAGAAACTCCCGATCATCAAGAAGGCGATCCATGTGCACCAGTCGGCCGCGCACACCGAGCCGACCGAAGGCGGTTGGTCGCTCGGCGAACTCGTCCGCGATGAGAACGCCCGCTGTCCGGCCGAGGTGCTGCTCGACCACGACACGCTGCGGCACGTGCTCCGGCGGATCGACGAACTCGACCAGCGAGCCGGCACGATCATCAAGCTCCGCTTCGGCCTCGCCGGTGGCGAGCCCATGACCCTCAAGGAGATCGGGGCGGTTCTCGGGCTGACCCGGGAGCGGGTCAGGCAGATCGAGTCGGAGACCCTCGCGACGCTCGCCATGGAGATCGACGGCGTCCCCCGGGCCAAGATCCGGTTGCGTCAGGGAGCCTGACGCACCACACTCTTGGCATGGATCTCACCCGTCACATCCGCCCGATCCCCGACTTCCCCAAGCCGGGTATCCTGTTCCGCGACATCACCCCCCTGCTCGCCGACGCGGGGGCTTTCGCGGCGTCGATCCTGGCATTGGCCGAGCCCTGGCGGACGGCGGGCGTGACGGCGATCGCGGCGGTCGAGGCCCGCGGCTTCCTGTTCGCCGGCCCGCTCGCGCTCGAACTCGGCGTGGGCGTGATTCCGGTGCGGAAGCCGGGCAAGCTCCCGGCCGACACCATCTCCCACGAATACGACCTCGAATACGGCCGTGACCGGCTGGAGATGCACAAGGGCGTGCTCGCGCCGGGGTCGCGGGTGCTCGTGGTGGATGACGTGCTCGCGACGGGCGGCACGGCGGCGGCCTGCATGCGTCTGATCGAGGCCGGCGGAGGGCAGGTGGTGGGGGCGGCGTTTCTCGTCGAGATCGCGCCGCTCGGAGGCCGCGAGCGACTCGGGCCCCACCGCGTCGAGAGCGTGATCGTCTACTGACATGCGCCGCCGCATCGTGGTGGCGATGTCGGGGGGAGTCGATTCGAGCGTCGCGGCGGCGCTGCTCGTGGAGGCCGGCCACGAGTGCATCGGCGTGTTCATGCGGCACGCCGCGCCGGCCCTGCCGGCCGCCGGCGCCGAGGGGCCCTTGGCGATCGTGGCGCCGCGGACGGGACACCAGGGGTGTTGCAGCCCCAGCGATGCCCTCGACGCCCGCCGGGTCGCCGACCGGCTGGGCATCCCGCTCTACGCCCTCGACCTGACATCCGACTTCGAGCGGGTGATCGACGACTTCGCGACCAGCTACGGCCGGGGCCGGACGCCGAACCCCTGCGTGCGGTGCAACTCGTGGATCAAGTTCGGCCGGCTCTTCGACCACGCCGATACGATCGGCGCCACGCACGTGGCCACCGGCCACTATGCCCGGCTCGACCACACCGCCGACGGGCCGGTGCTCCGCCGCGGTCGTGATCCGGCCCGCGATCAATCGTACGTCCTGTTCGACGTGCGGCCCGAACGCCTCCGGCGGATGCTGCTGCCGGTGGGCGAGCTCGCGAAAGCCGACGTCCGGGCCCGGGCGACCGCGCTCGGTCTGGTCACGGCCGACAAGCCCGACAGCCAGGAGATCTGCTTCGTGGCTCCCGGTGAGCACGCCCGACTCGTGGCCCACAGGCTCGGTGGATCGCGGGCGGGCGAGATCGTCGACTCGTCCGGCCGGGTGCTCGGACGCCATCCGGGCATCGAGCACTTCACGGTCGGCCAACGGCAGGGGCTCGGCATTGCCGTGGGCACGCCGCTACACGTGATTCGCATCGAGGCCGACACGTGCCGCGTGGTGGTGGGGCCGCGGGCGGAGGTCCCGGAGGAGCGGCTCGTCGCCGCCGAGGCCACCTGGCTCGGCCCGCCGCCGACGGAGCCGTTCCCATGCCTCGTCCAGTGCCGGGCCCAGCGGCCACCGGCGCCGGCCGTGGTCACGCCGCAGGGCCCCGCCCGATTCACCGCCCGGTTCACCGGCGGGCCGGACGCGTCCCCGGGCCCGATCTCGCCCGGTCAGCCCGCGGTCTGCTACGCGGGCGACCGGCTCCTCGGCGGCGGCTGGATTGAGGCACCGGAGCCCCTTGCTCCACGGGAAACCGTGATTTTTGGCCGGCAGCGAACCGCGAACTAGGCTTGAGGCATCGGCCCCCCTCCTTCGCCTCCAGGAACGCGCCCGTGAATCCCGCTGCCGCCGGACTGCCCGCCGAACTCATGCTCGGCCTCGCCATCCTGCTCGGGATCGTGATCCTCACGATGCTCCTGCTCGTCTTCAACTACGGGCAGCTCTGGTTCCAGGCCTATTGGTCGAAGGCCCGCGTGACCTTCATGGAGCTGCTCGGCATGAGCCTCCGCAAGGTGAACGCGCGGACGATCGTGCAGGCGCGGATCATGGCGACGCAGGCCGGGCTCGGGCCCGACATCACGCCGCGGCGGCTCGAGGCCCACTATCTCGCCGGCGGCGACGTGCCCCGCGTGATCCGGGCGCTGATCGCGGCCCAGCGGGCCGACCTCGACCTCGACTTCGACCGGGCCTGCGCGATCGACATCGCGGGCCGTGACGTGCTCGATGCCGTGCAGACGAGCGTCAATCCCAAGGTCATCGACTGCCCGGACAGCGCCAGCGGTAAGTCGACGCTCTCGGCCGTCGCCAAGAACGGTGTCGAACTCAAGATCAAGGCCCGCGTGACGGTGCGGACCAACCTCCAGCAACTCATCGGGGGCGCGACCGAGGAGACGATCATCGCCCGCGTGGGCGAAGGGATCATCACGTCGATCGGTTCCTCGGAGAGCCACTTCCAGGTGATGGAGCACCCCGACACGATCTCGAAGGCGGTGCTGCAGCGCGGCCTCGACGCCCAGACCGCGTTCCAGATCGTGTCGATCGACATCGCCGACATCGAGGTCGGCGAGAACATCGGCGCCCGGCTGCAGGCCGACCAGGCCGAGGCGGACACCCGCGTGGCCCGCGCCAAGGCCGAGGAGCGGCGGAGCGTGGCGATCGCCCGCGAGCAGGAGATGAAGGCCGCCACCGCCGAGAACCGGGCCCGGCTGCTGCAGGCCGAGGCCCTCGTGCCCAAGAGCATCGGCGACGCCTTCCGCGCTGGCAGGATGGCCGACCAGCGGACGACGCCCACGGCCTGAGTCCCCGGACGTTTTGCCCAGCCGCTCCAGCTTCCCAGACTGGACGCCCGCGGGCCGTTCATTCCGTGCAGCCAGGGAAATCGGCCAAACCCTGACGGCTGATTCGGCCGATATCCATTCTTGGAGAGCGGCCGCCCGTCAGGATGACGGTCGGGCATGAAGCCCAGCCGCCTTCGCGATGCCCACGGCAAGGGAGAATGCCCATGGCGATGCGACAGTTGCGGGTCTACACCGAACCCGATCTGAAGGTCCGCGGCGATTTCACCGCCGTCGAGGAGCGGGCGGACGAGGGCGTCCGTGTGACGCTCGGCGAGATCCTGCCGCTGCTGGCCGACGCGGTCGCCAGCAACCGGACGTGGCTGTCCGACTTCTCCGACGACCAGATCACGATCTCGTCGGATCTCCACGACGTGCTGCAGGCCTACCGCCACTTCCGCCGCCCCGGCGCCTGAGCGGCTCGGCGGCGACGGACCGCGGTCGGTCCTGAGGCGACCACTCGTCAGACGTCGAGGTTCTTGACGTCGAGCGCGTGCTTCTCGATGAACTCACGCCGCGGTTCCACCTTCTCGCCCATCAGCACGCGGAACAGGTCGTCGGCCGCGGCGGCGTCCGACATCGTGACCCGCAGCAGGGTGCGGTTGGCGGGGTCGAGCGTGGTGTCGCGGAGCTCCTCGGCATTCATTTCGCCGAGGCCCTTGAAGCGGGTGATCGAGAGCCCCTTCTCGCCCGCCCGGCGCACCGCCGTGAGCAGCCCGCGGAGGTCCTCCAGACCGATCTCGTTCTCGCCGCGGCGGAGCGTGTAGCGGGCGGTCTCGCTGCCGGTGCGGTCCTGGGGCAGGAGCGACTCGATCCCGAACCCCATCGACTCGAGCTCCTTGAGCCCGGCGTTGATGCTGCGGACCTCATGGAGATCGACGACGACGAGCTGATCGTGGCCCGTGTCATGGGCGGTGCCGGGCGTGGTGTCGCCAGCGGCCACCGCCTCCTCGATCCGGCCCACGGCGAGCGTGCCCCCGGCGACCTGCTCCTTGCCCTTCACGAAGGCCTCGAGCTGGTCGCGGCTCGTGAACCAGTGCTCCTCGACGCCATAGTAGACGTGGTACATCGGCAGCTTGCCGGTGGCCGCGTCGCGGCGGTGGGCGTGGTCGCGGAGGCTCACGCCCCGCTTCTCGAGGGCCACGAGCGCGTCCTCGAGCCCGGACAGCGTGCGGCAGAGCTTCTGCATCTCGTCGCCGGCGATCTCCCGGCCTTCGCCTGGCAGGAACACGCCCTCGCCGAGTCCCTGGTCGAGGAGCTGATTCTTCATCTCTTCCTCGGTCTGCACGTAGTAGACGGTCTTCTTCGAGCGAACCCGGAACAGCGGCGGCTGGGCGACGTAGACGTGCCCCTCGGCCACGAGCCGGTACATCTGCCGGTAGAAGAAGGTGAGCAGGAGCGTGCGG
>CAXNJC010000040.1:0-8391 GCA_964202525.1 Pirellulales bacterium | reverse complement strand
CGGTGCCCCCTTGGGCCAGCAGGACATCGTACGTCGCGCCCGGCCGCAGCGGCTGTCCGCCGATCTCGACCTGCGTCGTGCCGATTGCGGTGGCGATCACGAGCCGCCGCGAGAAGACGATGATCCCGGCGATACCCACGACGGCGAATGGCACCAGCAGTCCGAGCAGCAGCCAGTCGGTTCGCCCTCCGAGCAGGTCGATTCCGGCGTTGATCCCCAGGACGACGAGCACTGTGTTCCAGAGCGCCGCGAACATGCCCACGCCCATCAGCGTCCAGCCTTCGGGGCTGTCGATCGGCAGGCGATAGGCGAGCACCGTGCCTGGGGAGTTGACGTGATCGTCGCAGGCGGGGACGGCCGGATGGTCGGGGGCTTGCCGCGGGGCGGCCGTCAGCGGAGCGAGCGCGCCGACGAGGCCTCCCGGCATGGCCCGCCGCTCCTCCGACGTCGCTGAGCGGACGAGCGCCCTGAGCAGCCCGGAGCCGCCGAAGGTCACCAGCGCGCCCGGCAGCACGAGCGTCAGCAGCCACATCCACCAGTTGAAGCCGCGCTCCAGCACCACCACGGTGGGATCGCCGGGGTCGTACCAGGCAGGAACCCGAGCCCCGAGCCGCCACGTGCCGAGCCGCTCGACGGCGGCAGCCCGGTTGGCGGTGATCGTAGACCGCGGCGATCGGCTCCACGATTCGATCGTGTCTCCCGCGACGTCGTAGCGGACCAGCAGCGTGGGCTGCCAGGTCGAGGTCGTGGAGCCGGTCGGCTCGACGACCCGGCGCCGCATCAGGCCCTTGCCAACGACGACACCCTCCGTCGCGGCAAACTCGTGGTTCATCCGCCACTCGGGCACGGCCACGCCCGACAGGAGCAGCCCGCCGAAGACCAACCCGGCCGCCAGCAGCGCGGCATGAAACGCCGCGTCACCCAGCGACGCCCAGGCCTGGGATCCGGTCCGCCGATGCCCTCTCTTTTTGCCGAAGAACCGCGGCAGTCTCACCGTCCGTCTCCTCGCCGGCAGCGGCACCGTCGGCTGCGACCGACCGTTTGTCCGCCAGTATGCCGTCGGGCGGCGTCGGAATCACGCCGCCGCAGGGAGGACCGTCACGATGCCTGACCGACCGTCTCCGGCTGGGGCTCGGGAAAATCGCCCGCTGCCCGCTGGGCACGGAAGAAGCCGATCTTCTCCAGCGCCTTGTAGACCTCTTCCAGCGTCTTCTCGCCGAAGTTGGAGATCGAGAGCAGGTCGGCCCGCGTGCAGTTGAGCAGATCGTGGACGGTGAAGATCCCTCGCTCCTCGAGACAGTTCGTGGTGCGGACCGACAGGCCGATCTCGGCCGTGCTCATTTCGAGCTTCTCGGCCATCTCGTCGGACTGTGTCAGATTCTTGTACGGCACTCGCGGCATGGGGTCCCTCCCGTGCGAATCGAGATTCTCATGGCTGGCCGTGGGGCTCTCGCACCCGAACGCGGCAGCGACGCACTATACTGGATCGTTGCGGAAATCGCCTACCTCGTCTCGCGGCGAAGGCGCCGCGGCCTCCTCATCCTGCCCGGGTTCACGCCCCGAGGCCCCGCATCGTGGATTCCGTGACCGGTTTTGCATCGCTCAACGAGTCGCAGCGGCAGGCGGCCACGCACCTCGAGGGGCCGCTGGTGGTGCTGGCAGGCCCTGGCAGCGGCAAGACCCGCGTGGTCACCCACCGGATCGCCCACCTCATCTCGGCGGGCGTGCCGCCGGAGCGGATCGTAGCCCTGACCTTCACCAACAAGGCCGCCGACGAGATGCGCCGCCGGGTGACCGACCTGGTCGGGCCGCAGCCGGTCGAGATGGGCACGTTCCACCGCTTCGCCGCGCGGCTGGTCCGCCGGCATGCCCGGCTGGTGGGGCTGACCGGCGACTATTCGATCCTCGACCCCGACGACGCGGCCGGCGTGCTCAAGCGGGCGGTGAAGGCGATCGGCCTGACGGCGACGCACACCCCGATCGACCGCATCGCGGGAGTGATTTCGCGGGCCAAGAACGACCTGCTGACCCCGGCCACCTTCGAGCCCCGCTGGGGCCGTCCGGCCGACGATCTCGCCCTGCGGGTCTGGCCCGCCTACCAGCAGATGCTCCTCCGTTCTGACTCGGTCGACTTCGACGACCTGCTGGTGCACGTGGCCACGCTCCTCGCCGAGAACCCCGACCTCCGCCGGGACCTCGACGCCCGCCACCGCTTCATCCTGGTCGACGAGTATCAGGACACCAACGCCGCCCAATACGCCATCGTCCGCGGTCTGTCGATCGACCACCCCAACCTGGCCGTGACCGGCGATCCCGACCAGGCGATCTACGGCTGGCGCGGGGCGAGTATTCGCAACATTCTGGAGTTCGAGCGGGACTACCCCTCGGCGACCGTCGTCAAGCTCGAGCACAACTACCGGAGCACGGCCAACATCCTCGGCACCGCCGACCGCCTCATCGCCCACAACTCACGGCGGAAGCCGAAGCGGCTGATCACCGCGGCCGAGCCCGGAGCGCCGGTGCGGATCGTGCTCGATGCGTCGGGCCTGGAAGAGGCGGAGCGCGTCGCCGCCGAGATCGGCACCGCCGTCGCGTCGGGCCGTCGGTCGCCGCGGGATTTTGCCATCCTGTTTCGGGCCAACGCGCTGTCGCGGACCTTCGAACTCGCGCTGCGAACCCGCGGCGTGCCCTACCGGCTCGTCCGCGGCCTGGAGTTCTTCAAGCGCCGCGAGATTCGCGACGTGGTGGCCTGGCTGCGGCTGCTGCGGAACCCGCGGGACGACGAGGCGGTGCTCCGGGTGGTGAACGTCCCGCCCCGAGGCATCGGACGGCAGTCGCTCGATCGCCTGGCCGCCTGGGCCGAGGACCATGCCGCCACGCGGCTCGAGGCCGCCGCCCGGGCGGCGGCGATCCCCGGGATGCCCAAGCGGGCGGTGGGCGCCTACGCCGCATTTTCGAGGCTTGTGGCGGACCTCACGGAGGTCGCCGGCCGCGAGACCTCCGTGGCGGCCATCATCGAGGCCGTGCTCGATCGCAGCGGCTACCGGGCGCTGCTCGCCGAAGAGCAGGAGGACGACGAGGAGGGGCAGGACCGGCTGGCCAACGTCGAGGAACTCGTGACCGCGGCCCGGCAGTTCGACGAGGCCGCGGGCCCAACGCCGCCGGAAGCTGGCGAGCCCACCGACCCGCTTGGCGGATTTCTCGAGACGACCGCGCTCGTGGCCGACACCGACGCCTGGGATCCCGGGGCCGACACGGTCTCGCTGATGACGCTGCACGCCGCCAAGGGGCTGGAGTTTCCCGTGGTGCATCTCGTGGCGATGGAGGACGGCATCCTGCCCCATGAACGGAGCCTCGACAGCCCGGAGCACCTCGAGGAGGAGCGGCGGCTGGTGTTCGTGGGGATCACGCGGGGTCGCGAGGAGGTGCACGCCAGCTGTGCGCGAATCCGCGACTATCGGGGCATGCGGCGGATCTCGGCCCCGAGCCTGTTCCTCGCCGAGATGCAGGGCAGCGAGACGACCGTGGTGGGCAGCGAGGCGCCGCCGGCCGATGCCGCCTTCGACCCGTTCGGCGACGCCGCGCGACGGCGCGGGGATGAGTTCGACGACCTCGTCCACGAGGACCCCGATGCTGCCCCGGGGCGTGCGCCGACGCGAGTGACGCGCGGCGACGGGCTCACGATGGAGCGGGAGGACTCACCAGACGAGCCAGAGTCCCGCAGTCATGCTCCGCGGCGGCGGAACCCCGCGGCGGCGATCGAACGGGCGTCAGACCTTGCCCGGAGGATGGCGGATGCAGGGACCGCACCCCGGCGGCGCTACGAGGTGGGCCAGCGGGTGCGGCATGTCGAGTACGGCGAAGGCACGCTCGGCGGCATCAGTGGCACGGGCCCGCGGGCGGTGGGGACCGTGATCTTCGATGGGCCGGCCGGGACGCGAAAGTTCATCCTCGGCCACGGTGCGCTCGAACCGCTCGACGATCAGCCCGCTCCCTGAGCCCGCCACCACTCGACTGTGGTTCGCAGGCCGGTGTCGAAATCCTGACGCGGCGCCCAGCCGAGCAGTGCCCGGGCGCGGGAGATGTCGAGGCCTCGTCGCGGCTGGCCGTCGGGCTTGCTCGTGTCCCAGGCGATGCGGCCGCGATAGTCGCAGGCGGCGGCGATCTTCGCCACCAGATCCCGGATCGAGATCTCGATGCCGCCACCGAGATTGATCGGTACCGGCTTCTCCATCACCTCCGCCGCCCGCACGATGCCCTCGGCCGCGTCGTCCACGAAGAGAAACTCGCGGGTCGCGGCCCCGGTTCCCCAGCACACCACCTCGGGTGCCGCGGCCCGACGGGCGTCCTCGCACTTGCGGATCAGCGCGGGGATGACGTGGCTCGAGGCGGGGTCGAAGTTGTCGCCGGGGCCGTAGAGGTTCACCGGTACCGCCACGGCGCTGGGCAGACCGTATTCGCGGCGGTAGCCGTCGAGCATCACGAAGATCGCCTTCTTGGCCACGCCGTAGGGAGCGTTGGTCTCCTCCGGGTAGCCGTTCCAGATGTCGTCTTCGCGGAACGGGACCGGGCAGTGCTTCGGGTAGGCGCAGACAGTGCCGGTGTGCACGAACTTGCGGATCTCTCGGCGGCGGGCATGCTCGACGAGGTGGAGGCCCATCGCCATGTTGGCGAAGAAGAACCGGCCGGGGTGGGCCATGTTCGCCCCGATGCCACCCACCTCGGCGGCCAGATGGATCACGACATCGGGCCGGGCCTCCTCGTAGAGGCGGGCCACGTGCTCCTCGATCGTGAGGTCGAAGTCGCGGCGGCGGGGCACGACGATCCGGTCGGCGGCCACACCGCGCCCCCGCAGGGTGGCCACCACGGCCCGGCCCAGGAAGCCCGCGCCCCCCGTCACCACGATCCGGCACTGGGCGAGGTCGATCATCGCTGCGGCAGCACCGTGTCGTGGCCGGCGGCGAGCAGCACCTGCTCCTTGCGGGCGAGTTGCATGTCGGCGTCAACCATCGCGTCGACGAGCCCGTCGAATGACATCCGCGGCCGCCAGCCGAGGGCCCGCCGGGCCTTGGACGAGTCACCGAGCAGCAGATCGACCTCGGCGGGGCGGAAGTAGCGGGGGTCGATCTCGACGTAATCCCGGTAGTCGAGCCCCAGGCGTCCGAACGTCTTCTCGCAGAACTCGCGGACCGAGTGCGTCTCGTCGGTCGAGATCACGTAGTCGTCGGGGCGATCCTGCTGGAGCATCAGCCACATCGCCTCGACGTAGTCCCCGGCGAAGCCCCAGTCCCGTTGGGCGTCGAGGTTGCCGAGGTAGAGTTTCTTCTGCAGGCCGAGTTTGATCCGCGTGGCGGCGCGCGTGATCTTCCGCGTCACGAAGGTTTCGCCACGCCGCGGGCTCTCGTGATTGAAGAGGATGCCGCAGGAGGCGTGGATGCCATAGCTCTCCCGGTAGTTGACGGTGATCCAGTGGCCGTAGAGTTTGGCCACGCCGTAGGGAGACCGCGGATAGAACGGCGTGGTCTCCGACTGCGGGGTCTCGACGACCTTGCCGTACATCTCGGAGCTCGAGGCCTGATAGAAGCGGATCGGCAGGCCGAATGCGTCCTGAAAATCCCGCACCGCCTCCAGGAGCCGCAGCGTGCCCACCGCCGTCACATCGGCGGTGTAGGTCGGCTGGTCGAAGCTCACCCGCACGTGGCTCTGGGCGGCAAGGTTGTAGACCTCGGTCGGACGAATCTCCCGGATCAGCCGGGCGAGCCCGTTGCCGTCGGCCAGGTCGCCATGGTGCAGCACCAGCGGCCGCTCGACTTCGTGGATATCGCGGTAGAGGTGCTCGATCCGCTGCGTTCCAAACGTGCTCGAACGACGCACGAGCCCGTGCACCTCGTAGCCCTTGTCGAGGAGCAGTTCTGCCAGGTACGAACCGTCCTGGCCCGTGATGCCCGTCACCAGCGCGCGTCGCGTCATCGTCACCTCGGTGCTCCTAGGGGGCGAGCCCCCGCTCGGGCGTCGCGCAAGTCAAGTACGGTACAACGGCCCAGCCTGAAAACAACCCTCTTCCTCCGGCCGCGTGCCCCTTCAGTTGGCGGCGGCGGTCTCGGCGGGGTCGGCCGCGGTCCCCGCGGCGGGCTGCCCCTCCGCCAGGGCCGCATCGAGGGCCGGCACAAGGTTGGCGATGAAGTCTTCGGCCTCGACCATCGCCTGCGTGCCGCTCAGCCGCGTCTCATCGAGAATGGCATAGAGCTTGTACACCGCAGGCTCGCCGACCAGGGCGATGCGGGCGATCTGCGGCGCGATCCACGACCGCGGCGCCGCGACATCCTCCTGCTCGATGCGGTCCTGGGCGCGGATGCCGTAGGTCCAGAAGATCCGCAGCGTCGTGCCGGTCTTGCGGAAGGTGCCCGTGAAGGTCTCCACCTCCCGGCCATCGGCCAGCGGAATCTTCTGGCGATGCTCTGCCTCACCGATCTCGAACCCGGCCCCCGGATAGCACCGGTCGGGCGTGTGGCCCGAGGCATCGTGCGGCCGCGCGCAGACCACGAACGCCGACACCCGCGCCTTGGTGCGGGTGTTGCGATAGAGCCGGGAGATGTGCCCGACCGCACCGGCCCGCTCGAGCTCCTTGGGATCGCTCTCGAGCTGCCGCTCGAGCTCCCAGGTGCCGAACTTGTCGGGGAACTTCGCCTCGAGCAGCCGTGACGCGGCCTCGAGTTCCTTACTGACGCTCTTGTCCTTCCACCGCTCGGTGAGCAGGCCCTGCGCCACCGTCACCGTGACCACGAGCAGCGCGGCCGCGGCCGCCGTCGCGATTCCCGTCCAGGACGACTTCATGGATCACTCCCGGCCCGAAGGCCGCGCTCAGGCCTGGGGCGGCGACGCGTAGAGCCGCCTAGGGGCCGAGTCGGTGGCCCCGTTGACCACCGCTCCCAGCACGCGAACTCCCACCGACCGCAGCCGGTCGACGGCGCTGGTCACCTGCGGCATGCGGCTGACGTCGCGCATGGTCGCCACGATCGCGATGTCGCTGAGCTGGCCGAGCAGCAGTACGTCGGCGAAGGCGAGCACCGGGCCTGCGTCGATCACCACGTGGTCGAAGCCCTCGCGGTAGTGCTTGATCACCGCGGCCGACTCCGGCCGCGACAGCGCGGTGATGGCGGCGTAGTCGCACGTGCCGCCGGTCACCGCGAACAGGCCATCGATCGCCGTGGGCTGCACCGCCTCGTCGGCCGACACCTCGCCGCGAAGCACCTCGGGCAGGCCGGACCGCAGGTCGAGCCCGAGGGCGAGGTGCACGTTGGGGTGGCGGAGATCGCCGTCGAGAAGGAGCGTCCGCTTGCCCGAGCGGGCCAGGCTCGCGGCCAGCTGCGCGGCGAACGTGGTCTTGCCCTCGTGCTCGACGGCGCTCGTCACGAGGATCACCCGCGGCGACTCGCGGCCGGTCTGGCTGACGACCGCCCGGATGCCGTCCACGCACTCCGACACGTGGCTGTCGTTGGGCCGCTTTCGCGACCGCGACACGCGCGGCACCGTGCCGATCACGCGGAGGCCCACCCGCTGCGCCACCTCTTCTGGGGTGCTGACGCGGTCGCGGAGGTATTCGAAGAGCACGATCGTCCCCCCGCCGAGCACGAGGCCGGCTGTGGCTGCGAGCGCGGAAAGCATCGTGCGGAAGAGGTCGTCACTACCCTCCGGCGGGCTCGCCTCCTCGATCAGCTCGACGCGGTTGGGCATGCCCACGTCGATCTCGGTCGCGTTGAGCTGCACGCCCATCTGGTCGGTGACCTTCATGAGCTGATCGATCTCCTGCTTGCGGGCGAGCAGGTCGGCATTGGCTGCCCCCAGCGCCCGCACCTCGTCGGCCACCTTGTCGAACTGCTTGTTCGCCTGCTCCAGCTGATCCGCGAGAATCTTGCGGCGCATCCGGAGCACCACGGGGCTCTCCGCCGCCGCTCCGGTCCGGCGGTTCGACGAGTCGAGCGCCAGCTGGGCCACGATCTGGGGGCGGAGTTCCTCCTTGCGGTCCTCGAGCCGGTTGACCATCGCGTCGCGCATGGCCTCGAGCCGCTTCACGGCAGGGTCGTTGCCGCCGCGGGCGCTCCGTTCGGACTGGTAGGCCATCGATTCCTCGATCGCCGCCAGCCGCTCGCGAAGCTCCGCGAACTGAGGATCGCGAAGCAGCAGTGCGTCGACCGTCTCCTCCGGAACCGACTGCTCGAGCGAAATCTCACCCTTGTCTTTGGCGTCCATGATCGCCAGTTCCGCGTCGATCAGCGTGAGGTCCCGCTGATTCTGGTTGATCTGCGCCCGCAGGGTGCCGAGGTGGTCGAGCAGCAGCGCCCGCTGGGTGGCGACCTCGGCGCTGTCGGACGTGCCGAGCGACTTGGCGAG
>CAXNJC010000039.1:0-8407 GCA_964202525.1 Pirellulales bacterium | reverse complement strand
GATCTGCACCACGGCCGAACCGACGCCGCCCGACGCCCCGTTGACGAGCACCGTCTCGCCGGCCGCCACGGCCGCCTCGCGCACCAGCCCGAGGTGGGCGGTGATCGACACGAGTGCCGCGGCCGCGGCATCGACGTCGGAGACGCCGTCCGGCGTGGGGTAGAGCCAGCGGTCGTCAACCGCGGCGAGTTCGGCGCACGTCCCCTGCCTCCCGAGCAGCCCCTGGTTCGATCCCCAGACCCGCATGCCGGGCCGCAGGCCGTCCACATTCGCGCCGACCGCGACCACCTCGCCGGCGAGGTCGCAGCCGGGGATGTAGGGAACCGGCAGCGGCATCGGCACCGCGCCGGATCGCACGTAGGTGTCGATCGGATTCACGGCGCACGCCCGCACGCGCACCAGCGCCTGCCGCGGTCCGGGCACCGGATCGGGGAGCTCCCCCACCACGATCGATTCGGGCGGCCCCACCGCGTGGAGAAACGCTGCTCTCACGGGCCCGCCCCTTGCCCGCCGCGGAGTGACCGCGATCCGAACCCGGCCGCCGCCACCACCGCCGCCACGGCCGCCACGCCCCACAGCGTCCGCGACAGGCCGCGGGTCACGCGGGTGAACCGCGCGAACCGCACCTCCAACGGCGACGGTGTGCGGCTCAGGCCGGATGCTGCAAGCTCGGTCCAGGCGGCGTGAATGGTGGTGATCGGCGCGGCGGCCACGGCCCGCCGCACCTCATCGGGCCGCGCCGGCTGCGGCACCAACAGGCCGGCGACCGGAGGGATGGCTGCCGCGGCGAACGCCGCCAGCAGCGCGGCGGCCGCGCCGGCGAAGGCGATCCCACGAGCTGCATCCCACGCCGGCCGCAGAGCGGCCCTTGGCGGCTGCGGCGCTTCCTGAAGCACGAGATCGCGGAGCCGCGGCACGTCGACGGCCGCCCCGCACGTCGGGCACGCGACGCGCGTTCCTGCCTGGCCGCTCGTGACGCTCACGACCGCCGAGCAGGCGCACGGGACGGCGAACGATCGCTCGACGACAGGCATGGGGCAACGACGACCGGCTCGCGGCCGCGCGGAAGAGATTCTCCGGACGGAGTTTTTTACCATCCGGGGCCGTCTTCGGCTCGAAAAACCGGGTTTCCGGTGAAAAAAAACTGGCCCCCGGCCAGCGGCAACGGCATAATGTTGCGTCCCCTCGGAAGCCCCGGACGATGGCAAATCGTGACCTTGTGTCTTGCCTCGCTTCCCCAGCATCCGCAGTCATCACCCGGCATCCCTCTTTTCGAGGGATTGTCGTTCCGCAAGCCCGCCGCTTGCGGCAAGTCTCCGGTGCGTTCGGCGCGATGTCCGCTCGAGAGAGCGGCTCGCTGGACTTGCCGGTCCCTTGAATCACACTGACCGCACTTCGAATGATGACCTGGTGCCGGTGGCACCCCGCGGGCCGGAGGAAACCGGCCATGGATCAGCCCGAACGATTCGCGAAGGAGCACCATCTTGTACGACTCGCTGCTGGATGAACTCGAGGACGACGTCGTCTCCAATCCCCAGGAGGTCGAGGAGCTGACCGAGAAGGTCGTCGATGCCGAGGAGGCCGACGCCGAACTGCTCGTCGACGACGCCGACGTCGCGGGTCTTCCCGATGGCGACATCGAGGCCGAGTCCGAACAGGAACTCGAGGCGGCGGGCGATGCCGAGGAGTCGCTCCTCGAGCAGGTCGAGAACTGGTCCGACGATCCGGTGCGGATGTACCTGACGCAGATGGGCGAGATCCCGCTGCTCACCCGCGCGCAGGAGATCTTTCTCGCCCGGCAGATCGAGACCACCCGGGCCCAGTTCCGCGCCAAGCTCCTGGAGTGCGAGTACGTCTGCCAGCAGGCCTACCGCGTGCTCGTTCGCGTGCACAAGGGCGAACTGCCCTTCGATCGCACCGTGCAGGTGTCGGTGACCGACCGCCTGGAGAAGGATCAGATCCTCGGCCGGCTGCCGCACAACCTGCGGACGCTCGAGGTGCTGATCCGCCAGAACAAAGCCGACTACCGCATCGCGCTGTCCAAGAAGCGGAAAATGGCGGAGCGGCGCGAGGCATGGGCCCGGCTCGGCCGCCGCCGCCGCCGCTGCGTGCGGCTCATCGAGGAACTGGGCCTGCGGACGCAGCGGATCGAGGCGATGATCCCGACGCTCGAGCGGTTCGTGGTCCGCGTCAAGGAGCTCAAGGCCAAGATCGACGCCCACAAGAAGTCGAAGCAGCCGCCGTCGGCCCGGCAGAAGCTCGTCGAGGAGTACCGGCAGATCCTCAAGAGCTGCCACGAGACCCCTCGGAGCCTGAAGCGGCGGGTTGACGAGATCCGCGCGATCTTCGCCAAGTATCAGCAGGCGAAGCGCGGCCTCTCCGAGGGCAACCTGCGGCTCGTGGTGTCGATCGCGAAGAAGTACCGCAACCGCGGCCTCTCCTTCCTCGACCTGATCCAGGAGGGCAACGCGGGCCTGATGCGGGCGGTCGACAAGTTCGAATACCGCCGCGGCTTCAAGTTCTGCACCTACGCCACGTGGTGGATCCGGCAGGCGATCACCCGCGCGGTGGCCGACCAGAGCCGCACGATCCGCATCCCGGTGCACATGGTGGAGACGATGAGCCGCGTGCGAAACGTGGCCCGTCAGCTCCTCCAGGAATACGGCCGCGAGCCGACGATCGAGGAGATCGCCGCCCGGGCCGGCACGCCGGTGGACGAGACGCGTCGGGTGACGGCGATGAGCCGCTATCCGATCAGCCTCGACCGTCCGGTGGGCAACAGCGAGGACAGCCACTTCGGCGACCTGCTCCCTGACCAGGGAGCCGAGAACCCGGCAGTGGGCGCGGCGCAGGAGATGCTCCGCAACCGGATCGCGAAGGTGCTCAAGAGCCTGTCGTATCGCGAGCGGGAGATCATCAAGCTCCGCTACGGTCTCGGCGATGGCTACAGCTACACGCTCGAGGAAGTGGGCCACATCTTCAAGGTGACGCGCGAGCGGATCCGGCAGATCGAGGCCAAGGCCGTCCGCAAGTTGCAGGCTCCGGCCCGCAGCGAAGAGCTCTCCGGCTTTATTGACTGACGACACGCCCGCCGGGGCATCCGTGCCCCCGGCGGGCTGTTTCAGTGGCCCGCCGTCCGACTTCACGCGAACCATCGGCATCCTGCCGATGTTCGCTTGGGCCGTCGCGGAGCGGCGGCGCGCGGGCACCTTCCCGCCCCAGCGCGACACGGCAGGCGGTCGGGGACGCGCGCATGAGCCGGTGAGATTTGTGCCTCGCTGCGGCCGCACGCTTCCGATCGGGAAGAAAACTCACAAATCCCGCCGGCGAAGAGCACGTTCCCGACCGCCTGCCCCTCCCGTTTGGGTCCGTAGCCAGCGGTGTCCCGACAGCACCGTGAACTCACTCGCCTCGACGTTCCCGACCGCCTGCCTCTCCCGCTTGAGCCCGCAGCCGATCCCCCTCGAACCCGCTGGTATCATCCGCCCACACCACCACCCAGGAGCCCCCTCATGCGCCGCCTCATCCTCGCCTTCGTCGCCTGCTCCGCCCTGCCCCGCCTCGCCGCCGAGCCGGCCGCGTTCCCCCGCACCACGATCGATCTCGGCTGCGTCGTCAGCAATCTGGATGCGAGCGTCCGCTTCTACACCGAGGGTGTCGGCTTCCGCGAGCTGCCAGGCTTCTCCGTCGAGCCCACGCTCGCCGCTGCCGCCGGGCTCACCGACATGAAGCGGCTCGAGATCCGCGTGTTCGTGCTCGGCGAGGGTGACGATGCCACCAAGCTCAAGCTGATGCAGGTGGCCGGCACGGAGCCGCGCACGGGCGACACCGAGTTCATCCACTCGCACACCGGCTTCCGCTACCTCACGATCATGGTCGCCGACACCGACGCGGCCCTCGCCCGGCTCGCGAAGCTCGGCGTGAAGCCACTGGCGGAATCGCCCGTCGCCCTGCCCGACCACCTCGGCAAGGGCCTGTGCCTGACGTGTGTCCGCGATCCCGACGGCAACCTCGTCGAGCTGATCGGCCCGCGGGCGAGCCGCTGATCAGCGGGCCGAAATCTTCCCGCTCCGCTCCAGCCAGGCGATCACCTCCGCGGCGAGTTCGTCGGGTCGCCGCGCCGCGGAGTCGACCACCAGCTCCGGAGCGACCGGCTCCTCGTAGGGGTCGTCGATGCCGGTGAAACCCTTGATCTCGCCGGCGCGGGCCTTCTTGTAGAGCCCCTTCGGATCGCGGCCCTCGCAGACCTCGAGCGGCGCCTTCACGTACACCTCCACGAAGTCGCCGGGGGCCAGCAGCCGGCGGACGGCGTCGCGGTCGCGGCGGTAGGGGCTGATGAAGGCGGTGAGGGCAATGATGCCGGCCTGGGCGAAGAGGTCGGCCACGGAGCCGATGCGGCGGATGTTCTCCTCGCGATCGGCGGCCCCGAAGCCGAGGCCGAAGCGGGCCGCGAAGTCCTTGCCGTGCCGCTCCTCGAGCATCGCCGGCGCCGCGGAGAGGCCGTGGCGGACGTTGTCGCCGTCGAGCACGAAGGTGCGGCAGCCGCGGTCGTGCAGGAGCCGGTCGACCGCGTTGGCCAGGGTGCTCTTGCCGCAGCCGGAGAGCCCCGTGAACCAGAGCACGCAGCCCTTGTGCCCCGCCGCCCGCTCGCGATCCGCGCGGCTCACGGCGTGGGCGTGCCACCGGACGTCCACCACCTCGCCGCTCCGCTCGTTCGTCGCCATGCCGCTGCTTCTCCTTCGCAACCACCGGCCGCTCACCAGGCGTCGAGCCGCACCGTGCACTCGATTCGCTCGGGCTCGTCGTCGGCCCTGCCGCCGCGGCGGGCGACGACGACCTGCACCGCCTCGCCGGGGGCGTACGCCTCGAGCCGCGTCGTGAGTTCGTCGAAGCTGGCCACGTCGGTGCCGGCGATCGATTGGACCACGTCGCCGCTCCGCAGGCCCGCCTGGTCGGCCGCGGACCCGGGCTCCACGGTGCGAATCTCGCAGGGACCGACGACTGCCGTGGAGGTGACACCCAGCCGTCCGCCCCGCCGGACATCGATGCGGGCCTCGGGAAGCCGGCTGGCCAGCGCCCGGGCCTCGGCGGGGCCTGCGCCGGTGCCGTAGAGGTCGATCCGCTGCACACCCGCCAGGCCGCCGAGCACGTCGATCATGCCGGCGTCGACGGCCACGCCGCGCACGCTCACCCCGACGAGGCCCCGCAGCCTGGCCAGGTCGTGGAAATCGTCCGGGCCGCCGCGCCAGCCGGCATCGAGGTCGACATCCAGGCCGCCCCCATCTACCGGCGCTCGTTCCCGCACGAGGGCCCCGAGCGACTCGAGCCGGCCGCGGGCGGCGTCGGTGACCGCGAGCATGTGGAAGGTGAGCGTGTCGGCGGCCAGCGACGCTACGGAACCGGGGCCATCGGCGGCCAGCGCGCGAAGGCTCGCCTCGGCGGCGCCACCGTCGTCGGCCGAGAGGATCGCGGCCACGACCTCGATGCCCCGCGAGGCGACCTCGAGGTCGCCTGCGTGAATCGCCCGTTCGAGGGCCGGCAGGACCGCGGTGCCCGTGGCCACCAGGCTGCGGGCGGCGGCCTCGCGGCGGGCGTACTGCGGCGCGGCCAACTGCGCGATCCAGCCGTCGACGTCGTCGGTGGCGGCAGCCGCGTGTCCAACGCCGACCAGGACGACCACCGCCGCGAGAATCCGGGTCCGGGATGGTGCGGCGAGTCGGGTCATGAATCCTCCGGTCGTGACGAATATAGCAACCGCCAGACGCGGCCCGCCGCGGGGGTAGGATGGTGCAGGAGTCAGCAGCCACCCATGACGCTTCCCATCACCCCGCCGCCGCGTCCCTGTCCGCCGTTGCCGACGTCGCGCGGCGAGATGCAGGCCCGCGGCTGGGACGCCGTCGACGTGGTGCTCGTCAGTGGCGACGCCTACGTCGATCACCCGAGCTTTGCCAATGGGCTGATCGCCCGGCTGCTCGAGGCGGCCGGGTTTCGCGTGGCGGTGCTCGCCCAGCCCGACTGGGCCACCTGCGAGCCCTGGCGGCAGTTCGGCCGGCCGCGGCTCTTCTTCGGCGTATCGGCCGGCAACATGGACTCGATGATCAACCACTACACAGCCAATCGAAAGGTGCGCAACGACGACGCCTACTCGCCGAACGGCGCGATCGGCCGGCGACCCGACCGGGCGACGCTGGCCTACTGCCAGCGATCGCGGGAGGCGTTTCCGGGCGTGCCGGTGGTGGCTGGCGGCGTCGAGGCGAGCCTCCGGCGGATCGCCCACTACGACTACTGGAGCGACACGGTCCGCCGCTCGATCCTGATGGACTCGAAGGCCGACCTCGTCGTCTTCGGCATGGGCGAGCGGACGGTGCTCGACGTCGCCCGGGGGCTCGACGCCGGCCGCTCGGCGCGGGAGCTGCGGGATCTTCGCGGCGTGGCCTACCGCCTCGGGGCCAGCGAGCCTCCGCCGACCGGCGGCGACACGCTCGAGCTGCCCACCTACGAGGCCGTGTCGGCCGACCCGCTCGCCTTCTGCGAGATGACGAGGATCTCGCACCTCGAGACGAATCCGCACAACGCCCGCCGGCTCGTGCAGCGGCACGGCCGTGAGGCGGTGGTGGTCAATCCGCCTGCGCTGCCGCTCGAGCAGCACGAGATGGACCAGGTCTACGGCCTGCCCTTCACGAGGCGGCCGCACCCTTCGTATGGCACCGCGCGGATCCCGGCGTTCGAGGTGGTGGAGACGAGCGTGCAGATCATGCGCGGCTGCTTCGGCGGCTGCACGTTCTGCTCGATCACGGCCCACGAGGGGCGGATCATCCAGAGCCGTTCGCCCGAGTCGGTGATCACCGAGATCAAACTGCTCGCCTCGCAGCCGGGCTTCAAGGGCACGGTGTCGGACATCGGCGGCCCCACGGCCAACATGTACCAGATGCGGTGCACGCGGCCGGAGGTGGAGGCGAAGTGCCGCCGGCTGTCGTGCGTGCACCCGACGGTCTGCAAGCTGCTGGGCACGGACCACGGGCCGCTCAAGGACCTGATGCGGCAGGCCCGTACGGTCGAGGGCGTAAAGCGGGTGCTCGTGGCCAGCGGCGTGCGGATGGATCTCGCCCGCCGCGATCCCGAGTATCTCGAGGAACTCGCGGCCCATCACGTGGGCGGCCACCTCAAGGTGGCCCCGGAGCACACCGACCCCGAGGTGCTCGACCTGATGAAGAAGCCATCGGCCGACGACTTCGTGGAGTTTGACACGGCCTTCCAGGCAGCCAGCCGCCGGGTGGGCAAGAAGCAGTACACGGTGCCCTACTTCATCGCCAGCCATCCGGGCAGCGGGATCGAGCAGATGATCGAGCTGGCAGTGTTCCTCAAGCGCAACGGCTACAAGCCCGACCAGGTGCAGGACTTCATTCCCAGCCCGTTCGATATCGCCGCCTGCATGTACCACACCGGACTCGATCCGATGACGCGGAAGCCGGTGACGGTGACCAAGGGGCTCCGCGACCGGCGGATGCAGCGGGCACTGCTGCAGTTCTTCAAGCCGGCGAACTACTTCGAGGTCCGCCGCGCCCTCGAGCAGGCCGGCCGCCACGACCTGATCGGCTCCGGATGCGATTGCCTGATCCCGGCACGGCCGCCGAAGGAAGCCCTCGACCACAAGCGATCGGAAGCGACGCGGGCCTTCACCGAACAGACCTCGGGCGATCACATTCGAGGCGGCCCTGCCACGGGCCGCGAAGGGCACGATGGCACCGCCACGGGTGCGGCGGGACGTGCCGGGGGCCCGCGGAAGCTGGGCCGCCGCCGCAAGAGCGTCGGCTACCGCCCCAAGCGGCCGGGCCAGACCGATCGATGATCAAGTATCTCGGCTCCAAGCGGCGGCTCCTCGAGCTGATCGGCACCACGATCAGCCGGGTGGCTCCGGGGCCGACGGTGCTCGACCTGTTCAGCGGCACGTCGCGGGTGGGGCACGCGCTGAAACGCCGCGGCTTCCGGGTGGTCGCCAACGACCACAACGCCTACGCCCACGTCCTGGCCCGCTGCTACGTGCAGACCGACCGCGACGCCGTGGAGCACGATGCCCGGCTGCTGATCGACGAGTTCAATCGGCTGCCGGGCCGGCCGGGCTACTGCACGGAAACGTTCTGCGAGCGGGCTCGATTCTTCCAGCCGAAGAACGGCGCGCGGATCGACGCCATCCGCGATGCGATCGCGGCCAAGGGCCTGCCGCCCGACCTCGAGTCGGTGCTGCTCGTGTCGCTGATGGAGGCGGCCGATCGCGTCGATTCGACGACGGGCGTGCAGATGGCCTACCTCAAGACCTGGGCGCCGCGGGCCTTCAACGACCTCGAGCTCCGGATGCCCGAGGTGCTGCCCCGCCCGGCGGCGGGCCGGTGCTCCGCCCTCGGCGTCG
>CAXNJC010000038.1:0-8474 GCA_964202525.1 Pirellulales bacterium | reverse complement strand
TGCTGAGGACCACGCTGCCGGTGCTCGCCGTCACGGGAGTCGTGGTGCTCGTGAACGTGGCGCTGATCGCGGCGCTGGCCGGCGGCCAGGCGCCGCGGCGAAACGGCTGGTTTCTGGTGCTTGCCGCCGTTGATTTTGCGGTCGCCGCCTACCTCGTGGTGGTGCGCGTCGTCTGGCCGCGCCCCATGGCCACGTCCACCCTGGAGATGCTGCTGCTTCCCGCAGCGCTGGCCCTGAAGGGCGTGCTCACGCTCCTGCTCCCGGCGGAGCCGCCCCACCCGCCGCCGGCGGCGCCCGGACGGGAGTGACCCCATCATGAGAGCCCTGCTCATCCTGTTGACGCTGACGGTGATCCTGGCGGCACTGTTCTGCGGCGGTTGCTCCGTGTTTGCGGTCGGCAACTTCCTCTGGCACGGGCCTGTTGGGGAGTATCCGGGCATGCAGAGGGACATTGCCTGGATTTCGGCGGGGGTGGGGCTGGTGGCCGCGGCTGTGCTCGCGGCGAACACCTGGATTCTTCGATCGCTGCTTGGACGGCGGGTTCCCCGAGGTAGGTCACTGAGCAAGGGTGTCGTGGTGATCCTGGCACTGCTCGATCTCGGTGCCGCGCTCCTGAGTGTCGGCTTGGTCAGCTTGGAAGTGCCGTGGCTCCTCGCGGCGGTCGTGTTCGCCACCTTCGCGGCCAAGGGCGTGTTGACCCTCCGCTGGGTCGCTTCGGCACCGGCAGTGGGTTCGTCCGGACCGCCCGCCTCACGATGAACGTGCATGCCGCGTTCGACATCGCAGCCGCGACGGCCGCGGCGGCCATGACCATCGCCTGCTTCTTCTGGCGGCTGCGGGACGCTGCCGCGCGGATCGACCAGGCGGGCTTCGGCTACGCCTTCGCGCTCGTGGCTGGCACCGCCCTCGGCGGCTACGCGGCCGGCACGGCGAACCTCTGGCTCTCGGGCGAGCCGGGCGTGGCCCGGAGCATCGTGGGGGCGCTCGCCGGCGGGATCACCGCGATCGAACTCTTCAAGCGGGCCCGGGGCATCACCGGCTCGACGGGCATCATCTTCGTGCCCGCCTTCTGCACGAGCGTGGCGATCGGCCGCTGGGGCTGTTTTTATTCCGGGCTCACCGACCACACCCACGGCATTCCGACGGCCCTGCCCTGGGGCCACGACTTCGGAGACCACGTGGCTCGCCACCCGGTGCAGCTCTACGAGTCGGCCGCGATGATGGCGTTTCTCGTCTACGCGCTCGCTATGCTCGCCCGCCGCGACCCGTTTTTCCTGCGAAACGGCTTTTACCTCATGGTGCTCTGGTATGCCGCGCAGCGGTTTTGCTGGGAGTTTTTCAAGCCCTACGCCCCCGTGCTCGGCCCCCTGAATCTCTTCCACCTCATCTGCCTCGGCCTCATCGCCTACGCCCTCGCGATGATCAACCTCGGGCCAAGAACTCAGCTCGGGGCTGGCCGTGCCCCGGGAGCCGGCGTATGACGCCAAGCGAAGCCAGGATGGCGAAGCGCCGGCGGCATTCGAGTGAGCGGATGCCACGACGGCATCCGCGAACGTCCGGCGACGGGGCACGGGCGGCCCCGAGCCACCGGGCGAGCCCGAAGCAGGTCCTTATCGCTCACGCGATTGCGGCTTCCGGGGCCGCGAGCCTCCCGGCAGCCCGTGTGGAGCGGCTAAGATGCCCGGCGTTACCCCTCAGGAGCTCCCCCATGGTTCGCACCCCCAGCACGATGCTGCCGCTCGGCACCATCGCCCCCGACTTCGACCTTCCCAACGTCGACGGCCGGATGATCGACTTCGCCGCCGCCGCCGGCCCGCGTGGCACGGTCGTGATGTTCATCTGTAACCACTGCCCGTTCGTGAAGCACGTGGCCGACCATCTCGCCACGCTCGGTCGCGAGTGCCTGACCCGGGGGGTCGGCGTCGTCGCCATCAGCTCCAACGACGTGTCGGCCCATCCGGCCGACTCGCCCGAGCAGATGGTCCGGGAGGCTGAGGACCGGGGCTACGCGTTCCCGTATCTCTACGACGACACGCAGGAGGTGGCCAAGGCGTATCACGCCGCCTGCACGCCCGACTTCTACCTGTTCGACGCCGATCGCCGGCTGGTCTACCGGGGGCAGCTCGACCCGAGCCGCCCGGGGGGCGACGTGCCGGTGACGGGCCGCGATCTGCGGGCGGCGATCGACGCGCTCGTGGCCGGCGCACCACCGCTGGCCGAGCAGACACCGAGCCTGGGCTGCAACATCAAGTGGAAGCCGGGAAATCACCCGCCGTACTTCCACCCCTGACGCTCACGAGCCGCTGACGCACATGGCCCCTGGGGCTCGGCACCGCCGTGCCCCGCAGGGCTCGGTCAGCGGGGCTTCTCGCCGCCCGGACGGTTGCCGCCGCGGTTGGCGAACCGGCCGATGTCCTGGGTGTCGCCCGGCTCGAGCCGCGAGGCGCGAAGGTTTTCCCGCTGGATCGCCTCGTACACCTCCTGGCGGTGCACTGGGATCTCGGACGGGGCGTTGATGCCCAGCCGCACCTTGTCTCCGCGGATATCGACGATGGTGACGACAATGTTGTCACCGATCATGATGCTTTCGTCACGTTGCCTGGAGAGCACGAGCATGGCTGGTTCCTTCCTGATCCGTCGGGGGAGCGGCAATCCGATGCCGCCGGCCACCTGGATTATGCACTCTGTTTGAGCGGGCGCCGGTCAATCGAGAGTTCGTAGTGCAGGGGAAGGTCTCCGCTCGCAACGACTTGACGGCCCGTGCGGGCCTGCAGGTTGATGACGATCGGAGCCTTGAGATTGAGCGTGAGGCCTGTGCCGTTTTCGCCGACGACGACCACCACCTGCGCGTCCCGCATGTCGTCGAGCCCGAGCGGGCTGAGCTCGCTCCGCGGGATCCGCACCTGGTAGTCCGGCACGAACCTCCGCGGGCTGACCACCGCGAGGGCGACCTCGGCCCGCGTCGTGCTCTGCAGCCAGCCGAGGGCGTCGTTCGCCGAATCGGCGAGCAGGGCCCATTCCCGGCAGTCCTCCAGCCCGGGTAGTCCGCTCGGAAACCGAATCATGTCGGCGGCATCCACGTCGATGCGGCCGAATCGTGTGGTCGTGATGCGCATGACACCGGCACTCCCTGCCCGAACCCTCGATCCCGCGAGCGTCCTCGGGGTCCATTCCCGAGGGGCGACGTCGCCGGGCGACGAACTCCCGTTCGCCCCACTTGAATCGGCACGACGGCGTGCCGGAGTGAAGAAAAACGGATTGGCGAAGCGGAGCAGGTGCCGAAGCCTCTGCGGGCCGGGGATCTCCGGCGGGTCGCGGGTTTTGCGCGGGCTGCTTGACCCGCCCGCACGATCCGCATGATCCTTACCGGCGTTGTCATTCGACCGCTCCCACCCCCGCACCGGGTCGCCATGCTCCGTTCGAATCATCTTCTGGCCGTGGTTGTGTCCGTGGCGGCCGCCGGGTGCTCGGCGTCGCGGTACGACGCCGACTATGCAATGCGAATCGCGACCTTCCGGGCTGACGCGGAGTTCGCCGAACTCGAGTCCGCTCCGCGGGAACTCGCCGAAGGTCGCGTGCTCGTCCGGCTACCCATGAAGTTCGCCGCCGCTGCCGACGAGTCGCGGGTGCCGAGCCTGCTGTTCCTCCGCGGGCTCCCGGAGGCCACGGTGTTCAATGCGAGCCTGTACGGGCCGAACAACTGGGAGCGGCGGCCCGTGGTCGTGACGGCGGCCGTTCCCGTGGCCCGCAGGCGGCCCGACGACCTGAAGCGGGAAATCGGTGAGTGGATCGGGGCCGACAAGGCCTTTACGCTCGGCAAATGGGAGCGGCGAAAGGTGACGCCCACCAAGGACGGGCCGGCCGAGTGGGACGTGATTTCGCTCAACGGTCCGCAGCTTTTCGAGGCCGTGGATACCACGAACGAACTCGGCGACCGGAATCTCGACGGCACTGGCGAGCTCTGGGTGTCGGCGGCGGTCGATCGCGACTTCTGCGTGCTGATCTGCGTTCGCATGCCGAACGACGTCGCCGGCCAGTTCCGCACCAGCCCGGCCCTGCTGGCGGAGCTCATGGCCCGGCGCGTCGAGATCCTCCCGCCGCCGGCCGAGCCGCCGGCCGCGAAGTAGCGGACGGCTGCGCGGGGTCGGGCCCGCGCCTCGCCCGCCACATCGGCTGCGCCCGCTCGTCTACTGCCACATTGGCTGCGCTCTCCAGGCCGCCAACGGCCCGAGAATCAGCAGCGGGAGCCAGGCGCCGGCGGACGCCCCGTAGGCATCCGCCGTCACCAGCGCATGGGATCCCATCACCGTCAGGAAGAACACCACGGTCATCGACACGCAGAGCCCCACCGCGACGAACACGCCCCGGCGGCTCGGCCCCAGCACGAGCGGAATGCCGAGCATGACGAGCGACATATCGAGCAGGGGCGCGGTGAAGCGGGCGTGAACCCGCAGCGGAATGTCGGCCCCGATCACGAGGCTGGGGTTGCGGATCGCCCGCACGAGGTCGGTCGTCGACGAATACTGGCTCCAGTTCGACGACCCGATCATCTGCTCGAACGTGACGTCGCTGACCACGTAGCACTCGCCCGGCGCGATCCAGTCGGCCGCGGACCGTGACAGCACCACGGCGCGACCGCCCGACTCGAGCGCCGGCAGCCGGTCGATGTCGGACGGCTCCCGGACGCCGCGGAGCAGATAGCCGGCGGGCCGCGGTCCTTCGGCCGGCTGCCAGACCGCCTCGGCGGCCGTGATCTGCGGGCCGTAGGCCGCGAGCTGCGGCGGCATGAGCAGGCTCGGCGCGGTGATTTTCCCCGAACCCGCCTGCGCGCCCTTTCCCCGAAACAGGATTTCCGTGCGGTTGTCATACCGCGGTTCGAATGGCTGCAGGATCTCGCCCTCGAGGTTCTGGGCGTTGCGGGCGAACGACTCGCGGATGCCGGGCAGCACGAACTCCCGGTTGGCCGCCGCGAGCAGGGCCACCACGGCGGAGAACACGAGCACCGGGCGGGCGATGCGCCAGCGCGTGACGCCGGCGGCGAGCAGCGCGGTGAGTTCGTTGTGCCGCTCCAGCCAGGAGAGCGCGAACATCGCGCTGGCCAGCGAGATGATCGGGCTCGTGGCGTCGAAGAACCAGAGCACCCGCGGGCCGTAGTAGGCCGCCAGCACCCGGGCGAGCCCGCCGGCCTTCTGGGCGTAGGCCCCGAACTCGTCCATGTTCGTGAAGGCGTCGAACACGAAGTACAGCCCCATCAGGCTGACGAAGACCACGACGAACGCGTGGAGCTGGGCGCGGCCGAGGTAGCGGTCGATCAGCATGGACGCTTGACGGGGCGCACCCCGTGCCGACGATGAGGAGCTCCGCGGGCGGGTTGCCGGACGCCGGCGGGCGGCGGAGGGTACGGAGATCCGGCCGGACCGTCAATCTGGGAAACTCGCCGGATGCAGTGGTCGTCCGTGCCGGGCGTGGCCGCATTGCTCGACCTGCTCTGCCCGCCCCGATGCGTCGTCTGCGGTGCCGAGGCGGCAGGCGGTCCGGCCATTTGCGGCGGCTGCGCCCGAGTGCTCTCGTCGGGGCTCGCGCGGTGCACGTCGTGCGGCGAGGGGCGGCATTCGGGTCGGTGCCGGTTCGGCTACCGGGGCGACGGCATCGTGGTGCTGTCGGATTATGGAGACGAAGTGCGGTCCGCGGTGCTGCGGGCGAAGCGGCCGGCCGGCGAGCCGGTGGCCGCCGGACTCGGCGAACTGCTGGTGGCGAAGCATCGCGATGTGCTGCTCGGCTGGCGGCTCGACGGGATCGTGCCGGTGCCCATGCACTGGCTGCGGCGCGTGGCCCGGGGCACGAGCGCGGCTGACGAGATCGCCACGGGGATCGCGCGGGCCCTCGGCGTTCCTCGCCACCGGTTCCTGCGGCGCCGGCGGGCGACGCCGCGGCAGAACGAGGTGCCGGCAGACGGCCGCCAGGCGAACGTCCGAGGGGCGTTTTGCCGCCGCGGCCGACCGACCGGCCGCCGGCTGCTGCTCGTGGACGACGTCTGCACCACCGGAGCCACGCTCGCCGAGTGCCGGCGGATTCTGGTGGAGGCCGGAGCGTCCGCCGTTTACGCTGCCGTGATCGCCCGTGCCGACGGTCGGCAGCCGGACGCCCCCGACTTTCCCTGACGGACCGTCGCCCCCGCGGCGCCTCGACCATGTCGGCTCCCACACCGCTGCGCATCGGCACCCGAGGGAGCGCGCTGGCCCGCACCCAGACCGAGCAGGTCGCCAGCCGACTTCGCGAGGCGGGCGTCGTGGTCACGGTCGAGGTCATCTCGACGCTCGGCGACCGGCGGCACGACCTACCCGTGGCCCGGCTCGGCGGCGATGGCGTGTTCGTCCGCGAGCTCGAGCAGGCCCTTCTCGACGGCCGCATCGACGCCGCGGTGCACAGCCTCAAGGATCTGCCGACGGCCGAGACACCGGGGCTCCTGCTCGCCGCGATCCCCGAGCGGGCCAGCCCGTTCGATGCGGTGGTGGGACGCTCCGCCCCCCGGCTCGCGGAGCTCCCCCACGGCGCGACCGTGGGCACCTCGAGCATCCGCCGGGTGGCGCAGCTCCGCTCGATTCGCCCCGATCTCGACATCGTGCCGCTCCGCGGCAACGTCGACTCCCGGCTTCGCAGGCTCGACGCTGGCGAGTTCGATGCGGTGATCCTCGCCGCGGCGGGGCTGGAGCGGCTCGGGCTTGCCGATCGGATCACGGAGATCCTCCGGCCTCCCGCGTTCTGGCCCGCCGTCTCGCAGGGCGCGCTGGCGATCCAGACGCGGGCCGACGACGCGGCGTCCCGGCGGGCGGTCGGCGTGGTCGACGACGCAGCCACGCGGGCCGCGGTCGCGGCCGAGCGGCGGATGCTGGCCGGGCTGGCCGGGGGCTGTCTGGCGCCGATCGGTGGCTGGGCTCGGATCGAGGCGGAGGAGCTCGTGCTCGGTGGCCGCGTGTTCGACGTCGAGGCCGCCCCCGAGCCGGGGCCGAGCCCGGCCGCGGAGCTCCGGCGTCCGTGGTCGGTGGATAACGACGAGGTGTCCACCACGGCGGAGGCCCTGGGCAGTGCCGTTGCCGAGCTCCTGATTGCGCAGGGGGCAAACCACCTGATCGAGCGAGTTCGTGGAAAGGACGCCTGACGGACGGCGACGGCACCGTCGACGACCGCCCACTTGGTGGGTTTTGAGGGGTGGGCGTTTCGTTAGACTTCGTGTGCATTTGATGAGAATGTCGCGGTGATCGGGCGCAGCGACGCCCGCCCTGCCCCTGTTTTCCAGGAACACGATTCATGCCGATCAAGGTGGTGATCGCCGACGACCACGAGGTGGTTCGCCGCGGGCTCGTGAGCCTGCTGGCCGGATCCGACGTCAAGATCGTCGGCGAGGCGGCGAGCGGCGACGAGGCCGTGAAGCTGACCAAGAAGATGAAGCCCGACGTCGTCCTGCTGGACATTCGGATGCAGGGGAAGGACGGGCTCACGGCGCTCGAGAAGATTCGCGCCGACATGCCGAGCGTCCGCTGCGTGATGCTCTCGACGTTCGACAACCCCACGTACGTTGCCCGTGCGGTGGCGGCGGGCGCCCACGACTACATGCTCAAGGGCTGCACCCGGGCGGAGCTGATCAACTCCATCACCGGGGCCGCCGCCGGCCAGTTGCCGATGCGGGCGGGGGAGCTGCGGCGAGTGGCCACGACCATGGCCAACCGGGTGGCCACGCCCGACCCCGACATCCCGCTGACCCAGCGGGAGACGCAGGTGCTGCGGCACATGGCGCTGGGACTCTCCAACAAGGAGATCGCCCAGTCGCTCACGATCAGCGTGGAGACGGTCAAGGAGCACGTGCAGAACATCCTGCGGAAGATCGCCGTGAGCGATCGCACGCAGGCCGCCGTCTGGGCCGTCCGTCGCGGTCTGGTGTGAGGGCGAGCGTAGGCTCGTTGCTCTGCAACGGGCAGCCCGTCACGGAGTGACGGGCCTACGGTCGGGGCGGCCTGGCTGGCCGAGCCACCGCGTCACCGGGCCCGGGGATGGGCCTTGTCGAAGGCGTCGAGCAGCCGGCTGGTCGTCACGTGCGTGTAGATCTGCGTGGTGACGAGGCTTTTGTGGCCGAGTAGTTCCTGCACGCTCCGAATGTCGGCCCCCGCGTCGAGCAGGTGGGTGGCGAAGCTGTGCCGCAGGGTGTGTGGGCTCGCGCGGCCCGCGAGGCCGGCCGCGGCCAGGTGTTTTTCCAGCAGCCGGGCCACGCCGCGGACGGAGAGCCTGCCGCCGAGCTTGTTGGTGAACAGCGGGCGCGCGGAGCGTATGGTCCGCGGCTCGCGTGGCGCCGCCCCGCGGGGACGGGATCGGGCCGCCAGCCAGGCCCGGAGCGCGGCCCGGGCGTGCGAGCCCACGATGCCGAGCCGCTCCCGCCGCCCCTTGCCTCGCACGCGGACCGTGGCGTTCTCGAGGTCGAG
>CAXNJC010000037.1:0-8538 GCA_964202525.1 Pirellulales bacterium | reverse complement strand
GGGTGTGTTCAGCGAGCTGGAAACCAACCGCGGACTGCCGCCGACACTGCTCAAGAAGTATTTCCGGCCGCTCCAGGGCCGCCACAGCATCGTGCAGGAGTGCCGCCACCTCGTTGAGTTCCGGTCGATGAACCTGAACGGCACCTGGCCGATGATGCCGCTGGCCGACGTGGTGTTTCTCCGCAACGTGATGCTCTACTTCGACGTGCCCACGCGGTCGACGCTCGTGGGCCGCATCCGCCGCGTGCTCCGGCCCGACGGAGCGCTCTTCCTCGGCGGCGCCGAGACGATGATCGGCATCGACGACGGCTGGAACCGCGTCGTCCACGGCGGCTGCAGCCACTACACCCCGAAGCCCCGCCGCTGAGTTCACGCCGGGCGCAGCCCGCATCGCTCACGCGATTGCGGCGTCCGGGAGCGTCACGACGGCCGCCACTCGAGCCCGAGGATCGAGACGTCGTCGAGTGGGCCATTGGGCTGGCACCAGGCCTCCACGGCATCGAGCAGGCCCTTGACGCCGCCGTCGATCGGCGCCGTCCGCGAGGCGGCGATGCAAGCGGCCATCGCATCGTCGCCGTAGGGATTGCGGTCCTTGTCCATCGCCTCGGGCACGCCGTCCGAATAGAGAAACAGCCGGTCGCCCGGGGCGAGTTGCAGCGACTTCTGCTCGTACTCCACATCGGGCACGAAGGCGATCGGGAAGCTCTCCATGGCGTGGAACTCGACGTCGCCCCCGGCGGCCGGCACCCGGACGAGGGCCGGGTGGCCGCCGGAGCAGTAGTCGAAGCGGCCAGTGGGCAGGTGCAGCACGCCGTAGAGGATCGTGAAGTACAGCCCCGAGAACTCATCGGCCTGAAAGAGTCGGTTCAGCTGGGTCGCCACATCGGCCGGCCGTGTGATCGTGATCCTTCCGTCCGGCCCCTGCCGCACGAGCAGCGATTGGTCGGTCACCTTTGGCGTGAGGAAGCGGCCCACCGTGACAGCCATCAGCGACGATGGCACGCCGTGGCCGCTCACGTCCACCACGAACAGTCCGGCGTGCTCCTCGTCGAGCGGAAACACGTTGAGGAAGTCACCGGCGAGGCTCTGGCAGGGGACGTAGCGCCAGGCGATGGCCGTGCCCGGAATCTCGACGTCATCGGCCGGCAGCAGCGACTGCTGCACCTTCGCCGCCGCCTTGAGGTCGCGGACCATGTGGGCGTTGATCCGCGAGATCTCGGCGTTGGCCGTGGAGAGTTCCTCGTTCGATTTCTGGAGTCCATCTCGGGCGACGGACAGCTCCTGGTTGGCGACGACGAGTTCCTGGTTTTTGGAGACGGCGTTCTCGAACGTGGAGACGAGCAGGTTGAGCACCTGCTGCCGGCCCGCCTTGACGCGAAACTTCTGCCCCGCGAGGGTGACCTCGAGCACCCCGGCCGCCCCGTCGTCGCCCGACTCGAGGGGCGTGGCCAGCAGCGAGTTCATCCTGCCGAGCAGGTACTCCGGCTCGTACGGCTTGGTGACGTAGTTGTCGGCTCCGGCGTCGAGCCCGCGAATGATATCGATCGGGTCGGAGAGCGTGGACAGCAGGATGAACGGGACGCTCTTGAGCGCGGGATCCGTCTTCGCTGCCTTGCAGAACTCGTAGCCCGTCATCTCCGGCATCTCGATGTCGGAGACGATGATGTCGGGACGCCGCTCGCGGGCCAGCGCGAGCGCCAAGGCGCCATTCTCGCCCCAGCGGACCGTGTGGCCCGCCTCCTCCAGCCGCCGGATGAGCATCCGGGCCTGGATCCGGCTGTCCTCGGCGATGACGACGTCGATCCCGATGGCCGGCGCGGCGGCGGCACCTTCTGCGTGCTGGGTCACGGCCGGATCCCGTCAGGTGAAGGTGGGCAGGGCCGTGGGGGCGTCCTTGTGGATGCTGAACAGCTTGTCGAGGTTCGTGATCTTGAACACGGTGAGGATCTCGGGGCGAATCCCGCACATCTTCAGCCGCCCATGGCCGGCTGAGATCTTCCGATGGAGCTGGCCCAGCAGGCCGAGCATGGCGCTTGACATGAACTCGACATTCGAGAAGTCGAGCAGCACGTCGGGGCCGGAGGCCTTGCCGATCAGCTGCGTGAGTTCCGTGCGGATCTCGTCGAGAACCGTGTCGTCGAGGATCTTCTTGTCGGTGAACTGGACGAGGTGGATATTGCCCGTCTTGCCGGTCTGGATGCGTCGGAACTTGTCCATGGAGTCGCCGTGGCGGGGTGGTGAAGCGGGGCGGACTGCGTCGACCCCGCGAAGAGCCTAGCGTGTCGCGTGGCCTGCCGCCACTCCCGGGAGAAGCCCGGCGAGTCTGCGTGCCTTGCGCCATATGAAGCCGCCGCGACGCCGACCGGGAGGATTCTCATGATCGGTGCCGAAAAGGCCGATCGCTCCGGATGTCGGGGTGGTGAGGGCCGTGACAGCCCGACGGAACTGGAGGGGGTCGTGGAACGACTGGGCCGGGCTGCACGCGCGTGGATCCTGGTGCTCGCGGCCATACCCGGGCCGTCGGCCACGGGACAGGAGTCGGGCGGCGAACCGCTGCGGATCGCACCCATCGCGGTGCTCGGCGAGGATGGCCCGGTGATCCTCGACGGTCCTGAAGCTGCGCCCACCGCCGACGACTCGAGCATCCTGTTTGGTGCTGGCGAACCGCAGGGCGTGCCGATCGACCTGCCGATCGCCGCGGCGGTGGTCGGGCCGCCGAGGGGCGCACGCACGGCAGCGGCCGAACGCGAGTACGTCACGTTCGACGTGCTGTTCCTCGACCGTGACAATGCGTCGACCAATCAGCCCCTCGCGACCGAGGGGCCGTTTGGTCCCGGCCCTGGCGGCGTCGTGTTCACCACCCGCGGCCTCATGCCGACCACGGCGCCAGGCGTGCGACTCTTCGTAGGCCGACACGGCTGCGACATGACGGGCTGGGAGCTCGGCTACTGGGGCTGCTACGGCTTCTTCGGCGATGCCGCCGCCGCCCGCCCCGGTGCTGCAGGAGCGCCGGGTGGGCTCGCCGTCCCCGGCGGACTCGGCACCACGGTGCCGGGTTGGGACCAGGCCTCCGCGATCCGTGCCGGCTGGTCGTCGAACCTCAACGTCGTCGAGTGCAACCTGCTCGCGACCGACATCTCAGCTGCCTGTGAGCCGGGTTCGCGGTGGCCGCAACGACGGTGCGCCAGCGAGACAGAAACCGATCTGATCGGGGGCCTGTTCTGGGCAGGCGTCGACGAGGAGGCGGCGCTGCACGTGACCTACGCGAACGACGCACCGACCGCCTACCGGGTGGCGACGAGCTCGAATCTGTTCGGCGGTCAGATCGGCGTCAGACGCCGCCGCACGTGGGATCGATTCGCCCTGGAGGGCTGGCTCAAGGCCGGGCTCGGGGGCGCCTGGCTCGCCCAGTCGGCAGCGCCAATCACCAGCCCGCTCGGGCAGGGCTTCGAGTTCCGCCACGGCCGCGAGGCACACGACACCGGCATGGGGTTCCTGTCGAGTATGAACCTCTCGATGTCATACCGCTTCAGCGATGCCTGGGGTCTGCGGCTCGGCTACAACCTCGCCTGGCTCAGCGGCCTGGCCCTCGCCGAGAACCAGTTCGACTTCGACGCCACGGCCTCGGCGGGCAGCGGCGTGCGGGGCGCCGGCGGGATGTTCTTGCACGGCGCGAACGTCGGCCTCGAGGGCCGCTGGTGAACGTGAGCCGCCTCAGGGCTGCCGCGTAAACACCAGCGGAGGCGTGTCCTTCGGCGCGGATGGCAACGCGAACTCGAAGGAGTCGGCCGTCTTGGGCGTCACCTTCGCGACCATCGTCCCCTGGCTCTTGCTGACCAGCGCGATGGCGTCGGCCGCCGTCTCGATGGTGCCTTCGAGCCCGACGGCCGGCTTGCCGTCGGGCTGAGCCTTCCAGGTGAAGGTCGAGTCGGCCGTGATCGTGAGCTCGATGACATCCTTCCCGCTGGTGGCCTTCCAGGATCCCACGAGGTCGATCTCGGGGGTCGCCGGGGTCGCGGGCACCGCCGCGTCGGCCGCGGCACCGGCCGCGGGTGCCGGCTTCTCCGCCGGGGCGGGGGCGAGCGCGTCGAGGAGCCGCTTGGCCACCACGTCGCCGGGCTGCTTGGCCACCACGATCCTCAGGGCCGCCGCCGCCATGTCGGTATACCCGCCCACGAGATAGTGGTAGCCGAGCACGAAATGGGCGGCTGCATCGTCAGGATGGGTGCGGCAGAACTCCTCGAGCTTTCGCAGGTGGGCGGTGTAGGCATCCACCGACCCATAGACGTTGCTCATCGTCGTCCAGTCCATGCCCGGCGCCGTGGCGAGCACGGCGTTCAGGGCGGCGGCCGACTCCGTGTAGCGGCCGAGGGCGAACAGGGCCAGCGCCCGGACCTCGTGGATCACGGAGTCCTTCGGCGACGCCTTGAGCGCCCGATCGAAGCCCGCGAGGGCGCCCGCATAATCGCCGGCCTTGAACTTCGACAGCGCATCGTCGACGGCGGCATCCGCCGGCGACGGCTCCGCGGTCTGAGCCGCGGAGGCCGGTGCCGCCTGGCTCGCGTCGACCGTCGTCTGGCTCGCGTCGACCGTCGCCGTGTCGGCGGGAATGTAGTTGTTGATGACGACCGGCTGCGAATAGTCGTATGGCGACGAGGCCACGACAGCCGCCGGAATCGACGAGTAGTACGGATTCACGTAGCCGCCGGCGCCGTAGCCAAGCGTGCCGTAGCCGAGACCCCAACTACCGATGCTCGACGCGAGGCCCCAGGTCGCCGCGCCGGTGAGGAACGGCGCCCACCACCCGCCGGAGTAACCCCAGTTGTTGCCCCAGCCGCCGTTGTACCAGCCGTTGTAGTGCGGGTTGACCCAGCCGTTGTTCCAGCCCCCGTTGTTCCAGCCGTAGCCACCGCCACCATAGCCCCAGCCGGGGTAGCCCCAACGGCCACCGCCACCGTAACCCCAGCCGCCGCCATAGCCCCAACCGCCGCCGACATTGACGTTATTGAAGTTGTTGCTGCTGAAGTTGTTGCCGTTGAAGTTGCCGCTGTTCCAGTTCCCGTTATTCCAAATGTTGTTGTTGTTGCCGAAACCGGGGCGATTGCCGCCGATGCCGGGACGGCCAGGACGATTCCCGCCGTTCCAGTGACCGAGGTCACCGGGAAGCGTCGTCGGCCTGTTGCCGCCGACTCCTGGCCTGTTGCCGCCAATACCGGGACGATTGCCGCCAATGCCGGGGCGGTTCCCGTCACCGGGACGGTTGCCGCCGGGCCTGTTGCCGCCCAGATCTCCTGGCAGGGTGGTCGGTCGATTCCCGCCGATTCCCGGTCGATTGCCACCACCGCCCCCGGGACGATTGCCGCCGCCGAGATCGCCAGGCAGCGTGGTGGGTCGGTTGCCCCCCACACCAGGACGGTTCCCACCCCCCACACCAGGGCGGTTACCGCCGATCGTGCCGGGAAGCGTGGTGGGACGATTCGCCTCGCCGAGACCGGGTCTGCCCGGGCGGTTGCCACCGGGCATGCCCGGAGTGGGAAACGACGGCTTGGTGGTCGGCAGCCCCGGTCGGTTCCCGGCCTGCCCGAGGCCTGGGCGACCACCACCCGCGCCACCGCCCAACCCGGGCAGCGGAGCGGGCTTCGTGGCGAAGCCGCCACCGGGGCGGCTGGCCAGTCCGGGCCCAGCGTTGCCAGGGCGTCCCGGCGTCGGCGCGGGCCTCGTGGAGCCGATGCCGGGGCGATTCAGGCTACCGGCACCACCGGGCAGACCACCCGGCATGGAGGGCCTGATCGAACCGAGACCGGGGCGAGGTCCACCGCCGACCTGACCCATCGGCGTCTGCGGCCGAGCGGCCGCGTTCGGCAAGGAGGGACGGGAGGGATTCGGCCGCTGCAGCGACCCGACGCTCGGACGCTGGAAGTTCGGCACCTGCGGCCGACCACCCGCGCCGCCCGGCGCGGGACGAGTCATCGGGCGCTGCGCGCTGGGCATCGACGGCCGCGCCGCCGGCATTTGGGGCCGGGACATCTGCGGCCGAGCCATCTGGGGTCGCGCCTGCGGCATCGCCGGCCGCGCGCCCATGGCGGGCCTCGCCCCGCCGCCACCGACCCGGCCCATCGACGGCCGCGCGCCAGGGCCACCGCCGCCGCCACCCGGACGGGCGTCGGCCGAACCGGCGAGCACCAGGCACACCAGGACCAGTGACAGACGTGCAGCGGAAAGCCGCATCGATGGAATCTCCTCGGAGGAAAGTGCGAACGGAAACCGGTGATCTACGGAACCAGGCCCCCGCCGGTTCGATTCACTTGGACGCCGGTGCGGGCGGCTTGCGGGCGATGGTCAGCTTGAAGTCGGGCTCCTCCTCGCCGCCGATGACCCGGTCGCTGCTCTCGACGACGAAATGATCGCCATCCGTCGGCTGGATCGTGATCGTCGCGGATCCGATCGTGCCGTCGGGAAGCGTGGCCTCCGACTTGACGAGCCAGCCGTCATCCGTGGCCATCCACTCGCCCTCGCTGAAGCCGCCGTCGGAATCGAACGTCCACGACCGCAAGCACCCCTCGACAGGGTCCCACCCAATCCGCTGCGTGCTGCGCGAAGCCGGTTGGCCCGCCACCGAGAGGTTGTACTCGCCGACAAGGAAGTTGCCGTCGTCGCTCCAGTTGTAGGCGATCCGCGTGTTGCCCTCCGGGCTCTCGTCGACCCACTCGCCGACGAGCCACTCCAGCGGCCCGAGCATCTCGGCGGCCGTTGGAATCGGGTCGTCGGCGAACTCCCGGTACGACACCAGTGGCCACCGGTCGCCGTCCTTGGTCCGCACGGCCACGTAGCGAACTTGGGCGGCCGCCGCGGCGGCATCCGCAGTGATCCTCCTCACGCCCTCCTCGATCACGACCTCGTCACCCAGCAACCGAGCGTCGGTGACCTCCATTTCGATGGTCGCCTTGGGAAACCGCTCGAAGAACCGCTTGAAGAGGGCCTCGATCTCTCCCCGCGTCTCGGTCACGGTGCCGTTCTCGTCGACGAGTTCCGCATCGTCGATGAACATGCCCGCCAGCGTGGCGGCATCACCCGCGTTGAACGCCTTCACGGTCGCGTCGGCCTCCGCGGCCACCGCCTTGACCACTGCGGCCATGTCGGACGCTATCGCCGTCGGGGCCTCCACGGCCTGCGCGGCCGCATGGCTGGCGAGCGGCATCCAAGCCATCATCCCGAGGCCGCACACCCAGGCTCGGAGGGGTCGCGTCGCACGCATCGTCATGAGTCATCTCCAGAGTGGTCGTTCGGCCGGCAAACCCAGGTGTGGCCGAGCCTCTGAGATGATCATGTTCCTCGCGGGGATGCAAGACACCGGCCGGGGCGGCGGCCGGTCACGCGGCGGGTACGGCCTGCCGGAACAGGGCGGCCCGCGCCACGCTCCACCAACCCGGCCGTTCGAGGGCCCGATAGGGCGAGTCGGCGGGTAGCGTCGCCGCGAGGTGCTCGTGGGCCCGCCTGAGGTTGTGGTACGGCATCGACGGGAAGAGGTGATGGAGGGCGTGGTAGCGGATCGAGAACGGGAAGAAGAGCAGCGTGAGCGGGTCGTTGGTGGTGAAGTTGCAGGAGTCGGTGATGTGCGACTCCATGTCGGATCGAGAGCCGTCGCCCGTACAGTGGTGGTCGGCCAGGAACCGCATGTGATTGAGCGCGACGGTCACGACCGCCAGCGCGTAGAGCAGCGGAATCCGCGTCCAGTCGTTGAGCCCGAGGAGCACGAGGGCCGGAATCAGCGCCGCCCGGATGCAGCAGGGGATCTCGGCCGCGAGGATGGCGCGGCGGTCCGCCGTCGTGAGCCGCCGCTCATAGCGGTGATTGAAGGTCAGGGCCGACGCGTGCCGGAGCGTCCACTCGCGGACGCCTGGCGTGATGAACGTGAACGGCACCAGGAGAAATCGGAGGAACACGAGGATTGGCATCGCCATGATCTTGATCGCATAGAAGCACACGCTCGCGGCGTTGCCGGCCTGGACCATGTTGGCCGCGTATTCGGGGTCCTGCGGCGTGCCGTAGTAGCGCTGGCTGTGATGATCGCGATGGTGCCGCGTGAAGAACGGGCTCGGCATCAGGATCATCACGCCCCCGAGCACGTTCCACGCCGCCTTGAAGAGCGGCATTTCATGCTCCCCGAGATGGCAGACCTCGTGCACGAGTGACCCCATCCGGTAGAGCCAGAAACTGGCGATCGGAAACGCGACCAGTTGCGCCCAGGAGCCGAGGGGCGATGTCAGGTAGATGCCGGCGGCGACGTAGGCTGCCACCAGGCTGACGATGAAGTCGGTCCAGTACCGGATCGGAGACGGGCGGAAGAAATCGACGTCGGCCGAGCGGATGGCCCGACGAACGTCGCGAATCCAACCGGCGTCACCGCCGACCTCGGCATCCGGCCCGCGGGCGGCTTCCGTCGTGCATGACTCGAGCATCTCTCCGCCTCCTTTCGATCACCTCGTGAGTCCGACGCCCGCGTCCTCGCCCAGATTCGCCGAGCGGAGGCACCACGGC
>CAXNJC010000036.1:0-8692 GCA_964202525.1 Pirellulales bacterium | reverse complement strand
CGCGTAGTCGCGGTCACGGCGGCGGAGTTGCTCGGACCGCACCTCCAGGATGCCCGTGCCGGTGTCGATCACGCACCGGCCGTCGGCTCGCACGTCGACCAGCACGCCCACCGTGGCATGGCGGCCGGTGGCATCGACCCAGAGCCGCGCCCGCTCGCCGGACCGGCGTTCGGCGGCATCGAGCGGGTTGGTCGGGGCGGCGGCCGGCTCGGGCGGCGGCTCGCCCGCCCCGGTCGCCGGCGGTGCATCGGCCGCCGGCTCGGCGGCCGCAGGAGCGATGTCGAACTCCTCGGTCCTGTCGGCCTCCTCGAACAGGTTGGGTTCGGACGGCGCTGCAGGAAGCACCGGCTCGGCGGCTGGCTGCATGGCCTCGTCCTCCGTCGCCGAGGCAGGCTGCACGTCGCGCGGCGCATCAATGACGGGCTTCAGCTCCGGCACCACCACCGAAGTGGCGGCCGGCTCGGCGGCATCCAGCGACTCCGTCGCCGGCGGCGCCACGACCTCCTCGACCGACGGCGTCGGCTCGGCGTCGGCGGCGACGACGTCGCCGTGCGCTTCGATCGTCTCGCCGACGATCGCGGATTCGTCATGAACGACGACTTCCTCGAATGCCAGGCCGGCGGCGTCGCTGCCAACTCCGTCGTCGATCACGACCGTCGCCGGAACCGCATCGCACGGACCGCACGCCGCAGCCTCGACCTCGACCTCGAACACGACCTCGATCGTGTCGCCACACCGCGCGGCCGCCGCGCGATCGCCCCACCACGGGCCAGGCGTCGCGCAGGCAGACCGCGCCGGCACCCCGGCGCCGTAGCCCCGCCTCAGGAACCAGCATGCCCGGGCCGCGTCCATCGACACCGCGAACACCAGGACCCCGACGAGACACGCATGAAGACAGCGGCGCACAGGCTCACCTCGGCACGAGAAAGGGATTTCCCTCCCATGCTAATCGCCGCCCGAAGGCTCGCAAAACTCCCAGGCGGCCGCAGCACGCCCGGCCACGCCGGGCGAAAAGAACCGGGGCCGGGATGGCCTCACGCCATCCCGGCCCCGTTGGATCGAACCCGCCGACCGCCTGCGAACGGGGTAGAGCGATGCGAGACTGACGCGGACCGCGGCTGCGGGCGAAACCGCCCGGGCCTCAGGGGATCCGGGTCAACGCAGTGGGGTTGGCACCTCCGACGGAACGCGGCAGCGGATCGAATGTCGTGGCAGAATCTTCGGCCGACCGGCGGCCCTGCGTACAGGGATTCGCCGGCGGCCGTCGAATCGTCACGACCGGTCCGACCCGCTCAGCTGCAGCCCATGCTGTTGCCGCAGTTGTGGCAGAGGTAGCAGTTGCCGTTGCGAACGGTGATGGACCCGCAGTTGTCGCACGCCGGTGCGTCGATCTGGAACTTGGCGAACTGGCTCTCGCGATCCGCGGGGCTGGCAGCCGGATCGACCGCCATCCGCACGCCCGCCCGCTCCAGAAGCGATGCCGCAGCCGGCTTGACCGCGGGCTTGGCGGCGACCGCCGTCGCATGCCCGTTCGTGCCGCCCGGGTGCTTGCCCCGGCTCCCGTTCACCTCGACCTTGGCCTTCCCTTGGCCATCGGCCAGCCCGCTCGCCGTCGTGGCGGCGGGCTTGCGCTCGGTTTCCGTGTCGCCCCCGGAGCCAGTCTCTCCCCCGCCGTCTCCGTAGCCGCCGGGGCGGTTTGCCTCCCGGTAGCCAGGGATGAACTCGGTGCCCATCCAGCGGAACAGATAATCCACGAGGCTCTTCGCCACCGGGATGTCGGCGTTCTTCGTGTAGCCCCACGGCTCGAAGCGGGTGTGCGAGAACTTCTTCACGTACACCTCGAGCGGCACGCCGTACTGCAGGCTCATCGAGACCGCCGTGCCGAAGGCGTCCATCAGCCCGCCGATCGTGCTGCCTTCCTTGGCCATGGTGATGAACAGCTCCCCAGGGCGACCGTCGTCGTAGAGGCCCACCGTGATGTAGCCCTCGTGGCCACCCACGTTGAACTTGTGGGTCACGCTCCGCCGGGTGTCAGGCAGCCGCTCCCGACGCGGAGCCGCCGTGACCTTGGCGGCCGCCTTGTCGGTCTCGCTGCTCGTGTTGAGGGGCTGGCTCTCCTTCGACCCGTCGCGGTAGATGGCCAGGGCCTTGAGCCCCAGCCGCCAGCCCTCGACGTAGGCTCCGGCGATGTCGGCTGGCGTGGTCTCCCGCGGCATGTTGACCGTCTTGGAGATCGCCCCGGAGATGAACGGCTGCGCGGCCGCCATCATCTTCACGTGCGCCTCCCACGCGATGCTCCGCTGGCCGAGCCGCGGCTTGAAGGCACAGTCGAACACCGCGAGGTGCTGGCCCTTGAGGCCGGGAGCACCCTCGATCGTGTCCTGCTTGTCGATGTAGGCCAGGATGCCTTCGATCGTCGGCTCGTCGTAGCCGAGCGTCCGGAGGGCGAGCGGCACCGTCTGGTTGACGATCTTGAGCATGCCGCCGCCGGCGAGTTGCTTGTACTTCACCAGCGCGATGTCGGGCTCGATGCCGGTCGTGTCGCAGTCCATCAGGAACGAGATCGTGCCGGTGGGGGCGAGCACCGTCGCCTGGGCATTGCGGTAGCCGTGCCGGCGGCCGCCGTCGAGGACGTCGTCCCACACCTTGCGGGCCGCATCATGGAGATACTTCGGGCACGAGGGATCGATCTTCTCGACCGCGTCGCGGTGCATCTGCATGACGTTCAACATCGGCTCCCGGTTCGCCGCGAAGCCCTCGAACGGGCCGACGGCCGCGGCGAGATCGGCGCTCGTGCGGTTGGCCGACCCATGCAGGATGGCCGTGATCGCCCCGCACAGGCCCCGGCCGGCGTCGCTGTCGTACGCCAGGCCGTCGGCCATCAGGAGGCTGCCGAGATTCGAATAGCCCAGGCCCAGCGGCCTGTAGAGGTGGCTGTTACGGGCGATCCGCGATGTCGGATAGCTGGCGTGATCGACGAGGATCTCCTGAGCAATGAAGAAGACCCGACAGGCCGCGGTGAACCGGTCCACGTCGAAGTGGCCGTCGGGCTTGCGGAACTTCATCAGGTTGATGCTGGCCAGGTTGCACGCCGTGTCGTCGAGGAACATGTACTCGGAGCACGGGTTCGACGCGTTGATCCGGCCTGAGTTGGGGCAGGTGTGCCAGCGGTTGATGGTGGTGTCGTACTGGACGCCGGGATCACCGCACTGCCAGGCGCACTCCGCCATCCGGTTCATCACCTCGCGGGCCTTGTACGACGGGCCGGCCTTGGACGAATCGGTGACCCAGCGGGTGGTCCAGGTGTCGTCGCGATCGGCGGCCTGCATGAACTCGTCGGTCAGCCGCACGGAGAGATTGGCGTTCTGGAACAGGATCGAGCTGTAGGCTTCGCCGTTGAAGTTGGAGTCGTAGCCCCCCTTCTCGATCAGGATCCGGGCCTTCTTCTCCTCCTTACTCTTGCACTCGATGAACTCCATGATGTCGGGGTGGTGGACCTTGAGCGACTGCATCTTGGCCGCCCGGCGGGTCTTGCCGCCGCTCTTCACCACCGCCGCAACCTGGTCGTAGACCCGCATGAAGGAGAGCGGGCCCGACGGCTTGCCGCCGCCGGCGAGCTTCTCCCGCTGGCTGCGGAGGGTGGAAAGGTCAGTGCCGGTGCCGGACCCAAACTTGAAGAGCATCGCCTCGCTCCGCGCGAGGTCCATGATGTCCTCCATGTTGTCCTTGACACTCTGAATGAAGCAGGCGCTGCCTTGGGGATACTCGTACGGATTGTCGGGCATCACCACGTCATGCCGCGCCTGATCCCACCGCCAGTTGCACGGCGCCCCTTTGACGCCGTACTGGTGATAGAGCCCGACGTTGAACCAGACCGGGGAGTTGAAGGCCCCGTGCTGATGAACGCAGAGCCAGGCGAGGTCCCGATAGAAGTTCTCGCCGTCCTGCTTCGTCTTGAAGTAGCCGTCGGCGATGCCCCAGTCGGCGATCGTCCGCGCCACGCGATGGACGAGCTGCTTGACCGAGTGCTCCCGCTCGGGCGTGTGGATTTCCCCGTAGAAGTACTTGCTCACGACCACGTTCGTGGCCAACTGACTCCAGGCCGCAGGAATCTCGCAGGCCGGCTGTTCGAACAGCACCTTGCCGTCCTCGCCCTTGATCGCCGCAGTGCGCAGCTCCCATTCGGTCGTGTCGAACGGGCTCTCCGCCTCGACCGGACAGAACGTCGGCGGGACTGCGAGCCCGACGCGAGGCGCGGCTCCGGTCTCCGAGACGGTGGGGGTTGCCGAAGTGCCGACTGCTGCGGAGGCGTCGAACGCTGCCATGGAAACTGCTCCTCGGGTGCTCGGAAACGGAAAACGCCGCGGCCGAAAGGTGGGCTTCGAATAAAGTATACTTCCGTACAGAAGCCACGTCTTCGATCATCGGCTGGCTGCGGCCCTCCCCATGAACGGGGAAAGCGGCCGAGGCGAGCCGGGCGGGCGATCGGGAAACTGCAGCTCCGTCTGCGTGCTATCGCAAGATGTTGTGGTCGTCGGTCCGAAGACCCCTTCCTATGGGCCGGGGCGTGAATGTAGCGTGGCGGTTCGGTGAGTCAAGCGGCATTCCGCCGAGGGTGGAATCGGGCCCAAAAACCACCCCGTCGGCGTCCACCGCTCCGCGCGAGCCGCGATCGCGGAAACGGCCCACAAGGGGGGTATGCGATCCTCGTGCCGACGGCACCGCCGTGCCCCCGGTAGACTCTGAACATGGCGCGTTCATCCCGTCCCGACAGCGAGGCATGCCGAGCACGCATCCGGGCCGCCGGCCTGCGGTGCACCCCGGCCCGACTGGCGGTGCTCGAACACCTGGAAGCGGCACGCGGTCCGCGCACCCACGCGGATGTGTCCGCGGCCCTCGCCAGCCGGGGGTTCGACCGGGCCACCATCTACCGCAACCTCACCGAACTGACCGAGTCCCGACTGCTCGACCGCGTCGAACTCGGCGATCACGTCTGGCGGTTCGAGATTCGCCGCCCCCACGACCACGGCGACAAGGATCGCGGCCACCCGCACTTTCTCTGCACCACGTGCGGCGAGGTCTCGTGCCTCGACGACGTCCGGGTGGCCATCACGCCCACGCCCACGCCCGCACCGGCAGCGCGGTCGCCGCGACGACGCGACCCCGCCCGCCGGTCGGCGATCGGAACCGTGACCGAGGTGCTGCTCAAGGGCCGCTGCGGCGACTGCGGCTGACCCGCCGGGGCTAGCGGTGCGACAGCTCCTTGATCCGCGCGGTGGCCGCCCGACCGATGGGCAGCGGTGCATCGACGTGCTTGAAGAACACGAGCGTTTGGTCGCGGGACTGCCACTGCAGCGAGCGGATGGCCGGCAGCTGCACGATCAGCGAGCGGCTGATCCTGCCGAAGACGCCGGCCGGCAGAATCGCCTCCCATTCCGAGAGGGTCCGGCGGATGATCCAGGGGCGGTGGCCCCGCGCCTGCACCCGTGTGTAGTTCCGCACCGCCTCCACCCAGACGATGTCGGTGTAGGCGACCGTTTCGACGCCGCGACCGCCGGCCAGGGAGAACGTGACCGCGTCGGCGGTGTCCCCCGAGGCCTCGCCCGCGTCGTCGGTGGGGTCGTCGGCGTCCGCCGGCGCGGACGGCCCACCAGGCATCAGGGCCTCCAGCCGGCCGATCGTGATCGCGAGCCGGTCGCGATCGACGGGCTTCAGCACGTAGTCGATCGCACCGGCTCGGAAGGCATCCAGCGCCCGGTCTTCGTGCGCCGTCACGAACACGATCCGGGTGGTGGACGGGACGCTGGCCACCAGGTCGAATCCCAGCCGCCCGGGCATGTTGATGTCGAGAAACACGACGTCCGGAATCCGGCCCGCGAGGAACCGCTCCGCGTCCCCGACATCCTGGGCGGTCCCGATCACCTCGACCCCGCTGAACGTCTCCAACAGCGTCGCCAGCCGGTCGATCGCCCGCGGCTCGTCGTCCACCAGCAGCGCCGTGATCATCGCTCTGCTCCTTCGAGCCCGGCGACCTTCGTGATCGGAACCCGGATCACCACCCGTACCCAGCCGTCATCCTCGCGGTGCGTGACCGTCGCCGCTGGACCGACGAGCATCCGCAGCCGACGTTCCAGGGAACGCAGGCCCGTGCCAGTGGACTGGCGGCCGCCCACCGGCACCCAGCGGCCGGCGTTGGCCACCTCCACGACGAGCATGTCGGCCTCGCGGCGTGCCGACACGTGCACGCGAATCGGGCGGTCGGCCGTCTGGCCGCCGTACTTGATGGCGTTTTCCACCAGCGGCTGCACCATCGCCGGTGGAACCTGCACCCCACGGGCCTCCAGATCGCAGTCGATCGTCGTCGTCAGGCCGGCGCCGAACCGCATGCCCTGCACCGTGAGGTACTCCTCGAGGGCGTCGAGCTCCCGGCCCAGCGGCTCCAGCGTCGCGGCAGGCCTCAGCAGGAACCGGAGATAGTTGGCGAGCGACTGGGTCACGGTGTCGATCGCCTGCGGATCGTCGCGGCAGGCCATCACCGTGTTGAGGGCGTTGAAGAGAAAGTGCGGGCTGATCTGCCCTTGGAGGTGCTGGAGTTCGTTGCGGAGGGCCAGCGACTCCGCCTGCATCGCCCGGAACTCGGTCGAGTTCCGCTCGTTGATCAGCTGGTAGCCGAAGTACAGCGCACACCAGTTGCCCAGCAGGCTGAGGTTGATCACCAGCCGGGCGACGAGCTCCAGCCGCGGCTCCGCGGTGCCGCCGAACGCGCGGCCGAGGGCGAACGTCACCAGGGTGATCAGCACCGCCGAGAGGATGGCGCCGCCGGCGATCACGCCGATCTTCGAGACGCCGAGCCGCATCAGCAGCGACTCGCGATGGGAGAGCCACCGCATCGCGGCCGTGGCCAGAAAACAGAGCCCGGCCTCGGTCGCCGCGAGCGCCGGCGGGGATGTGACCGCCGGCCCGAACGCCCGGATCACGAGCAGGGTGGCCGCGTATGATCCGGCCCAGAAGGCCGCGTGGGCCAGCCAGAACAGCACCTCGCCGCCAGGCAGCCGCGAACTCGATGCCGCATCGACCAACGGGGATGCACCCGTCTGCTCGGCCAGGTTGGCAGCCATCGATGCCATGGAGCGGTGCTGAAGGACCGGGACGTACGAAATCTCCGAATTCCCTTTACAGTCGCACGCGGCCGCGGCCGCGGCAAGGGGCGGGCCGAACCGTGCTCAGTACCAGACGCCGGCCCGGACCAGGAACGTGTCGGCGGGCCGGTAATCGCCGGTGTCGGTGAGGTAGTACTCCACCAGCCGCCCCGTCACCCAGCCGGTTTCGAGACGCCAGTTGACCCCCAGATCGGCGGGGCGCCGCTCCCACCCCACCAGCAGCCGATAGTCGTGGTAGACGACCACGTCGGCGGCGCCGTTGTCGCGGCGGACGGCCCATTGGTTCCCGCCGAACTCCCCGGCCAGGTAGAGCCACTGGGCCGCACGCCGTCCCTCGGCCACGCGCCAGGCGAACCGCGGCCGCGGGAAGATGAGTTCGTGCCGCTGGTCCTCCGCCGGCGTCCAGAGCAGTCCGCCGGCGGGCAGGAGGTTGACGTCGTAGCGGTCGAGGTAGATCACCCCGGCGACGACCCGCAGATCCTTCCGCGCCTCCCAGGCGCCGAATCCGTGGCCGGTGATCCGGAAGGCCTGGGGCGTGTCGTTGGCGAAGTCGCTGTACCAGCCCGGCGCGACTGCCAGATCGACGCCGAACCGGTCGCCAACCTTGCTCAGCCAACGAGCCTGCAGCCAGGCATCGTAGAGCTGCCCCGGCAGCCCCGGATCGGCGGGCCCCGCCACCTCGTCCACGAAGGTCGCCCCGAAGCCGGGCGTGAGCAGCAGCGGCGACTCGACGGTCGGCGCGGGCATCCCGATCGTCACGCTGGTGTCGAGCGTGGTGAGGCCGAGCCCGTCGGCGCCGAGTCGCGGCAGTTCCGTGACCGTGAAGATCGCCTGCTGGAGCGGACCGGGCTTGGCGCCGGGGGGCAGCTTGCGGCCTGCGGGCGGCTCGAACTCCTGCGGGGGCTGCCCCGGCGGGGCGACGTCGTCGAGCAGGAGCGGCTCGGTGAGATCCTGCGGGTCGCCGAGGGCGGCCAGGCGAATCCGTTCGAAGAACCCCGGATCCACCGGCGGCAGGGGCTTCACGGCGGCGGTTGCCGGCAGCGGCAACGGGGCGTCGTCCGCCCCGCCGCGAGCCGCCGCCGCGACCACCAGGACGATCGCGGCCGTGACGCGCCGCAGCAGCCCCGGGCCCATGACTCGCCACCCTTTCCAGACCGCGACGCGACCCCAGGCTAATACGCCAGCCCCAGCCGGAACATGATCGTCTGCGGCAGGTCCACGATCTGCGGCGGTCCGTCCACGTAGAACAGCTGCCGGTAGAACACGTAACCGATCTCGAAGTTGCCCGCGAGGCCCGTCTGCGACAGGGGCACGAACTCGGTCCCCAGCGCGATGCGAATGTCGTTGTAGTCGAAGGGCGTGATCATGTTGTACTTCGACGTGTCGCGGCGGAACGTCCACGCCCCGCCGCCGTACTCACCCGAGAGATACAGCCACCAGGCGTGCCGCTGCGTGCCGGCGACTTTCCACGACGCCCGCGGCGCGGGAAAGAAGATGTCGTAGCGGGACCGGTCGTTGGGGGTCCACGTCGC
>CAXNJC010000035.1:0-8818 GCA_964202525.1 Pirellulales bacterium | reverse complement strand
GGACGGCAGGTGTTCGTGTTCGACGACGCCTGGCGGCTGCACGCCTCCTATCCGGCCGCCGGCGATGCCGACGCCGTCGCCGATGCGGCGCTTGCGGATCTCGGTGGCGATGGGGAGCCGGACGTGATCGTCGCCTTCTCAGGCACGGCGGGCCTGGAGGCGGCGACGCTCGGCGGCGAGCGGATCTGGCGCGACCGGGAGATCGGGCCCCTCGTGTCCGTCGCCGTCGGCCCATCCGTCGCCGGCGGCGGTGAGCGGGAAGTGATCGGGTGCACCGCGTCCGGCGAGTTGAAGCGGGCACGCCGCCGCGACACTTCATCCGCGGCCGACGCCGGGCCGGCTTTCGCGACCCTGGCAGCGGGCCCCGTCGCCCCGGACGGCGCGTGGGCGATCGTCGGCGTCGCCACCGGAACCGAGGGAGAGGGCTTGGCGGCCGGGATCGAGCCGGCCACGCTCGCGGTCGACTGGCGTCTGCCGCTGGCGGCGGGCGGGCATCGCGACGGCCTTCTCGAACCAGCGGCCTGGGCCGATCTTCTCGGCACGCCGCGGCGACAGTGGCTGATCGCCGGGCCGGACGGCTCGGTGACGGCCGCCTGGGCCGACGGCCGCGTGGTCGACCGCTACTTCCATGGCCGGCCGCTGGTGGGCCTCGGCGGCTACCGCCACGCGGATCGCGGGCACGTGGTCATCGCGACCCGGCAGGGAGTCGAGGCGTTCGCGGTGGACGACGTGGCCCTCGACTGACGGCAGGGTTTGCCCGACCGCCACGACCGGTCCGCGACGCGCGTTCGTTCATCCCCGCAGCCTCCGCGGGACGAAGACGAAGCCATGGCCAGTGGGGCCGGTTTCACGTTTTCAGGAGGTTCGCCGTGCGTTCACCCTGCCGCATCATCGCCGCCGTCCTCGTCGCCCTGCCGTCGCTCTTCGCGACCGGAATCGCGACCGCCCAGGAGACGACGGTCATGGACGAGTCCACGATGATGTCCACGGACGGAGCGGGGAGCGACTGCAACTGCCGGAACGTGCAGCAGCCGCCATGGCATGGCACGGTGAACGGGCCCGCGTGCGGCCCGACCTGCCACCACTGCGGCGTGTTCCAAGCGGATCCGTGCGGCCAGCTGCGGGCGAAGCATGACATCCACCGTCATGGCTGCGTCACGCTGCCGCCGTGCTTTCCGCGGCTCCACGCGCTCTGGGTGGATGGCTTCATGCCTACGCCCAAGCCGCTGGCCGTGCCACGTTGCCGTCAGTGCGGCGCGGTTCTCGAGGGAGGCTACTGAGCTCGGCCCCCCTCGACGCGACGCCTGATCCGGCGGCAGCGGACGACGACACCCTCTCACGCGGTCCGGCCGGCAGTGCCCCCGGCCGGGCCGCGGCGTCGTTTTCGGGGGATCCGTCAGGCGGTCAGGCGGCCGCTCGCCGCCAGCAGCGCCGCAGTGATGACGCCCCAGCCGATCACGTCGAGCACGGCGCCGGAAAGCATCATCGCGCGGAGCGGAATCCGCCCCGATCCGTAGACGATCGCGTTGCACGGGCTGCTCACGGGCATCATGAAGCCGAGGCTGGCCGCCATCGTGGCCGCCAGCGCCGCCGCGATCGGCTCCACGCCCACCGTCTGACCCATCGCGATCACGATCGGCACCACCATCGTGGCGCTGGCGACGTTGCTCGTGAACTCGCTCGTGACCACGGCCACGACCGCGGCCACCGCCACGAGCGCCGTGGCCGCACCGGGACCCTGCGGAATCCAGCCAGTGATCTGGCGGCCGACGGCCGTGGCCAGGCCGGTCGAGAAGCAGAGTTCCCCGAGGGCGAGGCCGCCGCCGTAGAGCAGCACGATGTCCCAGTCGATACGGGCCTGGCTCCAGACCAGCGTCCGAGGGGTGCGGCCGTCGCCGCCGCGATCGCCGGGCAGCAGAAAAAGCAGGATCGCGCCGGCGAGGGCTGCCACCCCCTCGGGCATCCGGTCCCGCAGCCACGCCGTGAGGGGATGATCCTGGCCGTAGACGGCGAGCACGATCCCGGGCACGACCCACAAAGCCACCGTGATGCCGAAGGCGAGGGCGGTCGACTTCTGCCCGGTGGTCCACCGGCCCAGCCGCTGCCGCTCCTCGCGCACGAACGCCTGCACCCCGTCGAGCCGCTCCACACCGGCGGGAAACAACCAGGCCATCACGACCACCAGAATGATCGCCAGCACCGCGACCAGCGGCAGGCTGATCGCGCACCAGCCGGGAAACGAGATGTCGACGCCGAGCTGGCTACGGATGAAGGCCAGGCCGATCAGATTGGTGGGGGTGCCGATCGGCGTGGCCAGACCCCCGATCGACGCGGCGAACGCGATCGAGAGAAACAGCCCCGTGGCGTACCGGTTCGAGGGACGCACGCCCGACCGCGCTCCGGCCTCCTCGATGGCGGCCAGAATGCCGCTGACGATCGCCATCATCATGGCCGCGGTGACCGTGTTGGAGATGAAGCCGCTGATCGCAGCGGACACCGCGACCACCGCCGCGAGGATGCCGATCGGTCGCTCTCCCACGGCCGGTGCCGCCAGCACCGCATAGGCGAGCCGGCGGTCGAGCCGGTGCTGGCGGATCGCCTCGGCGAGCAGGAACGACCCGATGAACAGGAAGATCAGCGGATCGGCGAACGGCCGGAAGACCTCCTTCGCCGGCGCCACCCCGGCCACCACGCAGGCCACGGCGCCCAGCAGCGCCGTCACGGCGAGGGGCAGGGCCTCGGTGAACCAGAGCACGATCACGGCCGCGACGATGACCGCGAGCCGCTGGCCTTCGGGGGAGAGGTCCATGCGGCGAGTGTAGCCGCGATTCGGCGACGCTGGCCCTCAGGAAGCCCAATCGCGGAAGCGATGGGGCCGGAGTCTGCCGCGCCGCTCGGGGCTGCCCATGCCCCGTCGCCGGACGCTCGCTGCGCCCATCCTGGGCTTCGCTCGCTCGGTGATTCCTCTGCTTCGCCATCGTGGCTCCGCAGAGGACTCACGCGCCGGCTCCCGGGGCGTGAACGAGCCCGGAGGGCGAGAGCGGCTGTCCGGGTGCACCTTGGCTGCACCCGCGACAGCCCGAGCCCGCCGGGGCAAGCCTCGCGCTCCACCGCCGGCCTGGATGGCCGGCCCTACCATCCAGCCCGCACCGGCCACGAAGGCGGTGCGGGCGTGGGGTCACCACGTCTTGCCGAGCGCCGCCTGGGCGGCCGCCAGCCGGGCCACCGGCAGGCGGAACGGCGAGCAACTCACGTAGTCGAGGCCCACGTGGTGGCAGAACACCACCGAGTGGGGATCGCCGCCGTGCTCGCCGCAGATCCCGAGCTTGATGTCCTTGCGGGTCTTCTGCCCCTTCTCGACGGCGATCTTCATCAGCTCGCCCACGCCCGAGGCGTCGATCGACGCGAACGGGTTGGCCTTGAAGATGCCCTCGTCGGTGTAGGTCCCGAGGAACGACCCCATGTCGTCGCGGCTCATGCCGAGGCACGTCTGGGTGAGGTCGTTGGTGCCGAACGAGAAGAACTCGGCCGTCTCCGCGATCTCGTCGGCCGTCAGCGCGCCCCGCGGGATCTCGATCATCGTGCCGACGAGATACTTGATCTTCTGGCCCGTCTCGGCCTGCACCTTCTCGGCGACGGCGTGGACGATGGCCACTTGGTTGTCGAGCTCCTTCTTGAAGCCCACCAACGGGATCATGATCTCGGGCTTCACCTTGATACCCGCCTTCTGCACCTTGGCGGCGGCCTCGAACACGGCCCGGGCCTGCATCTCCGAGATCTCGGGATAGCTGATGCCGAGGCGGCAGCCGCGGTGGCCGAGCATCGGGTTGAACTCGTGCAAGGCATGAACGCGGGCCTTCACCGTCTCGAGCGGGAGCTTCAGCTTCTTGGCCAGGTCGGCCTGGGCCTTCTCGTCGTGCGGCACGAACTCGTGCAGCGGCGGGTCGAGGAAGCGAATCGTGGCCGGCCGGCCGTCGAGGGCCTTGAAGATCCCCTCGAAATCCTCCCGCTGATACGGCAGGAGCTTGCCGAGGGCCGCCCGGCGGGCTTCCTCGTTCTCGGCGAGGATCATCTCCCGCATCGCGTCGATGCGGTCGCCCTCGAAGAACATGTGCTCGGTCCGCGTCAGGCCGATGCCCTCGGCGCCGAAGGCGATCGCATGGCGGACCTGCTCCGGCGTGTCGGCGTTGGTGCGCACGCCGAGCTTCCGGTGCTTATCGGCAAGCTTCATGATGAAGTCGTAGTACTGGAACACCTCCGAGTCGGCCGGCTTCATCGTGCCGGCGATCAGCACCTGCTTGAGCTCGCTGTCGGCGGTCTTGATGCCGCCGGCGAACACCTCGCCGGTGGAGCCGTTGATCGAGATCGCGTCGCCCTCTTTGAGGGTCTTGCCGGCGCACTTGAGCGTGCCGGCCGCGTAATCGATCTGGATCGCACCGGCACCAGCCACGCAGACCTTGCCCATCTGCCGAGCCACGAGGGCCGCGTGGCTCGACACGCCGCCACGGCTCGTGAGGATGCCCTCGGCGGCGATCATGCCGCGGAGGTCCTCGGGGCTCGTCTCGACGCGGGCGAGCACCACCTTCTCGCCCTTGTTGGCGAGTTGCTCGGCCTTGGCGGCGGTGAACACGAGGTGGCCGGTGGCGGCACCGGGGCCGGCCGGCAGGCCCGTGGTCAAGAGCCGCCCGCTCTTCCTGGCCGCCTCGTAGTCGTGGCGGTCGAAGATCGGGGCGAGGAGCTGCGAGAGGGCGTCGGGGTCGGCCGACTGGATGGCGTGCTCGGCCGTCATCAGCTTCTGCTTCACCATGTCGTGCGCGATCTTCACGTAGGCCAGCGCCGTCCGCTTGCCGTGCCGCGTCTGCAGCATGTAGAGCTTCTTCTTCTCGACCGTGAACTCGAAATCCTGGACGTCGCCGAACTTCTTCTCGAGCGTGGAGCGGACCTTCTCCAGCTCCTTGTAGGTGCCGGCAAACATCGCCTCGTGCTTCATCTCGGCGACGGGCTTCGGCGTCCGCACGCCGGCCACCACGTCTTCGCCCTGGGCGTTGACCAGATACTCGCCGTAAAACACGTCCTCGCCGGTGGCCGGATCGCGGGTGAAGGCCACGCCTGTGGCGCAGTCGTCGCCCATGTTGCCGAACACCATGCTCTGCACGTTGACGGCGGTGCCCCACTCGTCGGGGATCTTGTACTTGCGGCGATAGAGGATGGCCCGCTCGTTCATCCAGCTGCCGAACACGGCGCCCACGGCGCCCATCAGTTGCTGGAAGGGGTCCTGCGGGAAGCCCTTCCCGGTGCGATCCTTGATGAGCCGAAGGTAGCGGCTGATCAGCTCCCGGAGGTGCGACTCGGTGAGGCCGGTGTCGTCGTGGATGCCGAGCTGGTGCTTCAGCCCCTCCATCGCCTCCTCGAACGGGTCGTGCTCGTTCTCGTGCCGCTTCTGCACGCCCATCACCACGTCGCCGTACATCTGGATGAAGCGGCGGTAGGAGTCGTAGGCGAACCGGGGGTTGCCGGTGGCCTCGGCGAGGCCCTTCACGGTCTCGTCGTTGAGGCCGAGGTTGAGGATCGTGTCCATCATGCCCGGCATGCTGTCGCGGGCGCCGGAGCGGACGCTGACGAGCAGGGCGTTCTTCGGGTCGCCGAACTTCTTCCCCGTCTCCTTCTCCATGAGCTTCATGGCGGAGGCGACCTCCTCCTCGAGGCCCTTGGGGAACTTCTTGTGGTTCTTGTCGTAGTCGATGCACACCTGGGTGGTGATCGTGAAGCCGGGGGGCACCGGGAGCCCGTTCTTCGTCATCTGGGCGAGGTTCGCCCCCTTGCCGCCGAGCAGGGCCTTCATGGTGCCGTCGCCGTCGCACTTCTTGGCGCCGAAGTAGTAAATCATCTTGCCCGGCTTGCCACCGCTGGCTCCCGACTTCTTGGCGGACTTCTTGGCGGCAGACTTCTTGGACGACGTAGCCATGGGCAGGACGGTCCCTTTCGTGGTGAGGACGGAGAAAGCGGCGGTTTTTCGCCGGAAAGCCGCCCGAATCTACGTTCGCCGTTCCGCAGCGTCAACGAGCGTTCCCGCACGGCGCCGCAGGGGCTGGGGCACGCTAGAATCCGGTATTCGAGGGCCTTCATGCGATCCGTTCGCCATTCCGTGTTCGTCCTGAGCCTCGCCTGCATCGCGACCGCGACGCTGGCCGGGGACGGGGGTGGCGCGACCCCCGCCACCGTCGACTTCACCCGCGACGTCCGGCCGATCCTTTCACACAACTGCTTCGCCTGCCACGGCCCCGACGAGCACGACCGCCGCGGAGGCCTGCGGCTCGACGACCGCGACGCGGCGCTCGCCGAACTCGACAGCGGCACCCGCGCCATCGTCCCGGGACGCCCGGACGAGAGCGAACTCGTGGCCCGGCTTCACGATCCGGATCCCGACGTGGTGATGCCGCCGCCGGAGAGCAACCACGTGCTCACCGCAGTGCAGAAGGAGATCCTCGAGCGATGGATCGCTCAGGGCGCCCCGTATGCCCGTCACTGGGCCTACGTCGCTCCGTGCCGGACGCCGCCGCCCGCCGTGAAGGACGAGACCTGGCCGGCGGGTTGGATCGACCGCTTCGTGCTCGCCCGACTCGAGGCCGAGGAACTCGCCCCGGCGCCGGACGCCGATCCCGTCACGCTCCTCCGCCGCGTGACCTTCGACCTCACGGGCCTGCCGCCATCGCCCGCCGAAGTGGACGCCTGGCTCGCCGACGTAAAGCTGGCCGACCCGTCGTCCGACCCGTACGAGCGGCTCATCGACCGGCTGCTCGCCTCGCCGCGGCATGCCGAGCGGCTCGCGGCCTGGTGGCTCGACCTCGTCCGCTACGCCGACACCGTCGGCTACCACGGCGATCAGCCCCACAGCATCTCGCCGTATCGCGACTGGGTGATCAAGGCGTTTCTCGACGATGTGCCCTTCGACCGGTTCACCGAACTCCAGCTCGCCGGCGATCTCGTGGGCCCCCGCGCGGGCGAGCATCCCGACGATGCCGTCCTGGCGAGCGGCTACAACCGGCTCCTCCAGACCACGCACGAGGGCGGACTCCAGGCGACGGAATACCGGGCCATCTACCAGGCCGACCGGATCCGCAACGTGTCGGGGGCGTGGATGGGAGCGACCGTGGGCTGCGCCCAATGCCACGACCACAAGTACGACCCCTACACCACGGCCGACTTCTATCGGCTCGGGGCGTTCTTCGCCGACATCGACGACGAGAAGCATCTGGAGAACGCGGGGTTCAGTAAGCAAAACCTCAACGCCCTGCCCACGATTCGCTCGCCCGAGATCGCAATCGTGGGGCCCTTCGACCGCGACCGCGCCGCCGCGCTCGACGCCGAGATCGCCGCCATCAAGGGCCGGCTGCCGACGCTGGTGCTGCCGCCCCGGGCCCAGCCCGCCGACCCCGAGCCCGAGTCGGTGGTGGCGGATCGACTCCGGCTCGTCGCCTTGGAAAAGGAACGGAAGCCCCTCGCCCGCCAGCTGATGGTTACCCGGGCCCTCGACGAACCACGCCCGGTTCGAATCCTGCCCCGCGGCAACTGGATGGATGACTCCGGGCCGCTGGTGGAGCCGGCGATCCCCGCCTTCCTCGGCGGGCTGCCGGCAAAGCCGCGGGCCACCCGGGCCGACCTCGCCCGCTGGCTCGTGACACCGCTCGACGCAGGCGGCGTGGGTGAATTCACCGCCCGCGTAACCGCCAATCGGCTCTGGGCGCTGTTCTTCGGTGCGGGCCTCTGCCGCAGTGCCGGCGACTTCGGCGGCCAGGGGGAGTTGCCCGACCACCCCGAGCTGCTCGACGCCCTGGCCCTCGAGTTCATGACCGGCGGATGGAGCGTGCGCGACCTCGTGCGGACGATCGTGACCAGCCGGGCCTATCGGATGTCGTCGGCCGCGCCGACCGAGGTGCTCACCCGCGACCCCGACAATCGCCTGCTCGCGCGGCAGGGACGCTGGCGGCTGCCGGCGGAGGGCGTGCGCGACACGGCACTGGCCGCCAGCGACCTGCTCGTGGAACGGCTCGGGGGCGACAGCGTGCATCCCTATCAGCCCGCCGGCTACTACCGGCACCTCAACTTCCCGCAGCGCGAATACAAGGCCGATCCGGACGACCGGCAGTGGCGGCGGGGGCTCTACGTGCACTGGCAGCGGATGTTTCTCCATCCGCAGCTGCTCGCCTTCGACGCGCCGAGCCGGGAGGAGTGCACGGCGACGCGAATGAAGTCGAACACCCCGAAGGCGGCGCTCGTGCTGCTCAACGACCCGACGTTCGTGGAGGCCGCACGAAAGCTCGCGGAGATCGCCCTGCGGAGCGACGGCGACGACGAAGCCCGGATCGCGCTCGTCTGGAAGCGAACCCTCTCCCGCGTGCCCGACACCGACGAACTGGCGCTCGTCCGCGGCCTGCTCGACCGCGAGCGGACGGTCTACCGCGGCGATGCCTCGGCGGCCGCGACGCTGCTCGGCGTCGGCAGCGCCCCGCGCGACGAGTCGCTCGACCCGATCGAGCTCGCGGCCTGGACCGCCACCGCCCGCGCGGTGCTCAATCTCCACGAAGCGATCGCGAGGTACTGACGTGACCGACCCCTCGATCCACCGCCGCACCTTCCTCGGCCGTACCGGCTTGTCGCTCGGCGGGGCCGCGCTCTCCACGCTCCTCGCCCGCGACGCCCGCGCGGCAGCGGTGGGCGGCCCCGCGGCGTCTGCTCGCTATCCCGGGGCAGTCTTCCCGCGGCACCATCCGCCGAAGGCGAAGGCCGTGATCTTTCTCTGCCTCGCCGGCGGCCCCAG
>CAXNJC010000034.1:0-8847 GCA_964202525.1 Pirellulales bacterium | reverse complement strand
GAAGCCGAGGTTCGCCGCGCCTGCCCGGCCGCCATCGCGGCGGCCGTACAGCCGACGAAGGCCCGATAGGGATTCGACGGCGCGATACCAAGCGGCAGGCGGGGCGAAGCCGAGGTTCGCCGCGCCTGCCCGGCCGCCATCACGGCGGCCGTACAGCCGACGAAGGCCCGATAGGGATTCGACGGCGCGATACGCGCATTCTCATCTGGGAAGCCGCAGCCCGGCAGAAGCATGCTCGCCGCCGGGCTGCGTCTCCGGTCCGAACTCAGCGAGGGGGTGCCCGTGCCCCGGGAGCCGGCGTCGCTGGTCGAGCGAAGCCAGGATGGCAAAGCGAGAGCAGCGCCGAGTGACGCGAAGGGCAGGATGCCCGTAGCGAACGTCCGGCGACGGGGCACGGGCTCCTCCGAGCCTCACGCGGAGCCAAATGCCCGCATCGCTCGCGCGATGGCAGTCGCGGCCCACGATCAGCCGAGCGTCTCCTCGGCCCCGGGAAACTCCCGCCGCTCCACGTCGGCCCGCCACCGGGCCAGTGCGGCGGCGATCGTCGACTTCGCGTCGCAGTACTGCCGCACGAATCGCGGCACGCGGTCCGGTGACAGGCCCACGAGGTCGTGCATCACGAGCACCTGGCCGTCGCAGTCGGGGCCGGCGCCGATGCCGATCGTGGGCACGGCCAGGGCCTTGGTGATCGCGGCCGCGACGGTCCGCGGGATGCACTCGAGCACCACCGCGAAGGCACCGGCGTCCGCGGCGGCACGGGCATCGACGACAAGGCGGTCTTCGTCCCGCTGCATGCGATAGCCGCCGAGCTGGTGAACCGCCTGCGGCCGCAGGCCCACGTGGCCCATGACCGGAATCCCGGCCGCGACGATGCCGGCGATCACGTCCGCCTGCCCGGCCGTCCCCTCGAGCTTGACCGCCTGGCAGCCGGTCTCCTTGAGGATCCGAGCCGAGGCTTCGACGGCCGTCCGCACGCCCAGGTGCTGCAGGGGGAAGGGCAGGTCCACCACGACGAGCGCCCGTGTCGTGGCCCGGGCCACGATCTCCCCGTGGTAGATCATCTGCTCGAGCGTCGCCGGAATGGTCGAGGAGCGACCGGCCACCACCATGGCCACGCTGTCACCAACGAGCACGCAGTCGACCCCCGACTCGTCGGCGAGCCGGGCCGTGGGCCAATCGTAGGCGGTGACCATCGTCACCGGCCGACCGTGGTGCCGGGCTGCGGCGAGATCGAGCACGGTGACCCGCCGGGCCGGGGCGTTGGACGGGGTCATGACAGGCTCTTGAAGAAGGAGTTCAGGTCGCCGTCGTCGGTCGACGGCGAGGCCACCCGCGAGGCCTGGTCGTCCGCGGTGGACGATCCACCCGCGACGGTCAGGGGAACGGTCTCGATATCATCGGGTGCCGGGCAGGCGGCGGCCGTCGCCACGGCGGTCGTCCCCGACGTCCCGTACTCGACCCGGATTCGATACCCGCCGATCTGGATCGTGCTCCCGGAGGCCACCGCAACCTCGACGCCTGCCGCCACCCGCTGGCCGTCGAGCACCGTGCCGTTGGTCGACCCCAGGTCGCGCAGCACGACCCCGCCGTCCCGCTCGAGCAGTTCGCAGTGCCGGCGGCTCACGTAGTCGGCCGGAAGCCGGAGCGCCACGTCGTCGGCCTCGGCGCGACCGACGACCGCGGGCAACGGACGGAACTTGTCCCGATGGGGGCTGCCGGCCTTGGCGAGGATGACGAGCCGAACGTCCACGGAGCCATCGGGTCCAAAAGGGTCTCGAATCCGGTCGGCCGCCACCCGCGGCCTGACCGACTCCCGAGATTCTACATGGTTCGAGCGGTCGGGAATCGCGGCCGCGAACGCCCCGGTGGAAATCCCGTGCGAGGGCCGGGTGACCTTGCGGCGGCCCCTCGCGCCCCTATAATCACGGGACTTTCCCGGAAAGAGTCGGTTCGTCATGCGACGTCCAGCCTCGATCCGGGGGGCACCTGCGGGTGTAGCTCAGTTGGTAGAGCACCACGTTGCCAACGTGGTTGTCGTGGGTTCGAATCCCATCACCCGCTTCGTCCCGTGTGTCGGGGTCGCATTGACTGCCCAGCTCCTGCTGGCGTCGCCGATGTGACGCCGGTGCTTCGTCACCCTGCCTTTCGAACGCTTTCCCCCGGGACGTCTCCGTAGGCGGGAAGCAGGCTTTCCCACGACCCTCTTTCCGGAACCGGCCCATGTCAGCGTCCGATGCATCCTCCGTCGCCACCCCCGATGCGGCCGAAGGCCTGCCGAAGCCGCTGACGCTCGACGTCGTCGTCGAGAACGTGTCGACCTGCCAGCGGCGGGTGAAGGTCACGATCCCCCGCGACGACATCGACCGCTACCGCGACGAGGCGATCGGCGACCTGATGCCCACGGCCCTGCTGCCGGGATTCCGGCCGGGTCGGGCTCCCCGTCGGCTCGTCAGCAGCCGGTTCAAGACGGAACTGACCGACCAGATTCGCTCCAAGCTGCTCACCGACGCCATGTCCCAGGTGTCCGAGCAGCAGAAGCTCTCGCCGATCAGCGAGCCCGATCTCGACGTGAATGCCGTCCTGCTGCCCGACGACGGCCCGATGACCTTTGAGTTTTCCATCGAGGTGCGGCCGGAGTTCGAGCTTCCCACGTGGAAGGGCCTCTCCATCTCGCGGCCGGCCCGCGAGATCACCGACGCCGACGTTGAGGAAGCCCTCACCGGGCACCTCCGCGAGCGGGCCCGGTTCGTGCCGCACGACGGGGCCCCGGCCGTGGGCGACCTGATCGTCGGGAAGCTCGTGTTCCGCGACGGCGACCGCGTACTCTCCGAGGCCGACGAGGCCGAGATCATCGTCCGCGACAAGCTCTCGTTCGCCGATGCGGAGCTGCCCGGATTCGCGAAGCTCGTCGCCAAGGCCAAGCCGGGCACGACCGTGACGGCCACCGTGAAGGTGTCCGACGAGGCGGCGCTGGAGGACGTGCGTGGCAAGGAGGTGACGATGGAGCTCACCGTCCTCGACGTGAAGCGGCTCGAGCTGCCCGAGATGACGCCCGCGCTGCTCGAGGAGCTCGGGGGCTTCGAGTCTGCCGACGACCTGCGGGCCGCCGTTCGCAAGCAGCTCGAGGGCCAGTTGGAGTGGCACCGTCGGCGGCAGGTTCGCCAGCAGGTGGCCAGCGCCCTCACGTCGTCTGCATCGTGGGATCTCCCGCCGTCGCTCCTGCGGCGGCAGGCCCAGCGGGAGCTCGAGCGGGCGATCCTCGAACTCCGCCGCAGCGGCTTCGACGACGACTCCATCCGCCGGCACGTCAACGAGCTCCGCCAGAGCGTAATGGCGAGCACCGCCCGGGCCCTCAAGGAGCACTTCATCCTCGAGCGGATCGCGGAGGACGAGGGCGTTTCGGATGCCGCGGCCGACTACGACGAGGAGATCCGCGCCATCGCGGCCCAGTCGGGCGAGTCGCCCCGCCGGGTGCGGGCGAGCCTCGAGCGCCGCGGCCTGATGGACGTGCTCCGCAACCAGATCATCGAGCAGAAGACCATCGACCTGGTCACCTCCCACGCCTCGTTCAAGGACGTCGCCTTCGAGTTCTCGCGTCCCGAGATCGAGGCGATCGACCACGCCGTGTGCGGCGTGGTCGTCGGCGAGGAGGAGATCCCGGTCGCCACGCAGTCCGAGCCCGGTGGCCGCCCCGGCCAGCGGGGCTAGAGCCTGCGGCCGAATCCCGGACCGCCAATCCGCCCCTCACCTCAGGCCTGACTCCATGCCCCGTCACGATCTCCACGATCCGTCGCCCCTCGCACCGCTTCGGGCCGCCTCGGCCTCGTCCGCCTACCGCGACTACCAGCGGCAGCGGCAGATGACGCTCGGCGACCTGCTGCTTGAGAACCGCATCATCCTGCTGCAGGGCGAGATCTACGATGGCAACGCCAACGAACTGGTGATGAAGCTGCTCTACCTGCAGAGCGAGAACCGCCGCAAGGACATCCACTTCTACATCAACTCGCCGGGCGGAAGCGTCACGGCGACGATGGCGATCTACGACACGATGCAGATCCTCTCCTGCCCGGTGGCCACGTACTGCGTGGGGCTCGCCGCCAGTGGCGGGGCCGTGCTGCTCGCTGGCGGCGCCAAGGGCAAGCGCTTCGTGCTGCCCCATGCCAAGGTGATGATCCACCAGCCCTACGGCCAGGTGGGCGGCCAGGTGAGCGACATCGAGATCCAGGCCGACGAGATCATCAAGACACGCGCGGTGCTCAACGAGATTCTCGCCGTCCACACCGGCCAACCGATCGAACGCATCGCCAAGGACACCGACCGCGACCGCTACCTGTCGGCGGCCGAGGCGAAGGAATACGGCATCGTCGACGAGATCCTGACCAAGCCGCCGGTCTCCGCCGAAGAAGGCGACAAGGACTGAACGGCAGGCCCCACCCCGAGCCATCATTCATCATGCCCCTGATTCCCTACGTCATCGAGAAGAGCGGCCGCGAAGAGCGGGCGATGGACATCTACAGCCGCCTGCTCAAGGACCGCATCGTGTTCCTGGGCACGCAGGTGAACGACGAGGTGGCCAATGCCATCGTCGCGCAGATGCTGTTCCTGCAGTCTGACGACCCGAAGAGCGACATTCACCTCTACATCAACTCGCCGGGCGGCAGCGTCACGGCGGGCCTGGCGATCTACGACACGATGCAGTTCGTCACGTGCGACGTGGCGACCTACTGCATCGGCCAGGCCGCCTCGATGGGGGCTGTGCTTCTGGCGGCCGGCGCCGCGGGCAAGCGCCGGGCCCTGCCCAACGCGCGGATCATGATCCATCAGCCGCTCGCCGGCATGGAGGGCACGGCGGAGGAGATCATGATCCACGCCAAGGAGTTCAAGAACATCAAGCACAAGCTCAACGGAATCCTGCTCAAGCACACCGGGCATCCGCTGGAGAAAATTGAGCAGGACACCGATCGCGACCGATTCATGTCGGCGGCCGAGGCCCGCGACTACCGGCTGATCGACGAGGTCATCGAGCGGATGCCGACGGCGAAGTAGCCGGACCCACGCTCCGGATGTCATGAGCCGGGCGGCCGCCGTCGCGAGGGCCGGAAATCGCCTAGTTTTGCGGCCGATCCTGCCGTTGCGAGGCCGCCGCGGCGTGTGCTAGCGTCCCATCCCCGGTGATGACGCCCGGCCGGCCCCCCGGGGCCCGGCCACGACGCGCCACCACCGCAGGCCGCACGGAGGCGGTTCGATGTGGTGGCAGCAGCGACGCCCGCGGCGGATGAGCCCTCGGCTGGCTCTCTGTGCCCTCTTCTGCGCCGCGGCCCTCGGCTGCAAGAGTGACCTCAGCCAGCAGCTGCTCGAGCGGGAGCTCCGCTACCAGGAGGATCAGATCTACCAGCTGCAGGACGAACTGCAGGCGAAGTGCGCCCGCGTCGACATGCTCGATGGCGAGAACGCGAGCCTCCGCCGGCAGCTCGGCGTCTCGCCGGGCGATGCGGTGAACCGGCCGCGTGCCGGATCGCCCAGGCCGTCGTCCGGCCCGATCGCCGTGCCTCCCGCAATCCAGATTCCGGAGGCGATCCGCACGCCCTCGCCGGCCGACATCCCCCTGGCGCCGCCCGCGCTCGACAACATTCCGCCGCTACCGGTGAAGCCGTCGGCCAGCCCGGCCCCCGCGCCGCTCGCGCTGCCGGAGCCGGCGGACGGGGCGGCGGCGCCAGAGCCGGTGCCCGTGGCGGTGCCCGTCTCCTACACCGAGCCGGCATCCGATGGCCGGCCGGTACGGCTGGCGGTCAACCTCGCCGCCACCACCCGTCTGGATGACGACGGCGACAACGTGAGCGACGGCATCGCGGTGACCGTCGAGCCCCGGGATGCGACCGAGAAGCTCGTCCCCGCTCCTGGGGCCGTGACGATCACCGCCTTCGATGCGGTCGACCCAACGACCCCGCTGGCCTCGTGGACGATCCCGACCGAGCAGGCCGCCACGGCATTCCGCCCCACCACGAGGCTTCGCGGACTCCACTTTCCGCTCCGCTGGACGGGCGTGCCGCCGACCGGCGACCACGTGCGGGTGGTGGTCCGGATCACCGGCCCCGAGGGGGCGGTGCTCGAGACCGACGCCACGATCCCGACGCGGTGACGGCACGGCGGAACCCGGGCAGGTCGATCGTTGGTGTCTGGCGTGGCTCGGCGCGTCAGCAAGCCGCAATCGCGTCAGCGATGCGGGCTGCACCACGCAGGGCTCGGACCTGCGTCGCCGCGGGCCTCTGCGCCGTGCTTACAGCCCCTTGTCCTCGAGGAAGTTGAGCAGGTCGGCGACGCGGTTGGAGTAGCCCCACTCGTTGTCGTACCAGCTCACCACCTTGACGAAGTTGCCTAGGCCGATCGTGTCGACGGCCGAGAAGATCGAGCTGTGCGGGTCGCCCTTGAGGTCGGTGGAGACGAGTTCCTTGTCGGTGTACCGCAGAATGCCCTTGAGCGGCCCCTCGGCCGCCTTCTTCATGGCCGCGTTGATGTCGGCCGGCGACGCGTCCTTGCCCAGGATCGCCGTGAAGTCGACCACGCTCACCGTCGGCGTCGGCACCCGGAAGGCCATGCCCGTGAACTTCCCCTGCAGGGCCGGGATCACGAGGCCCACAGCCCGGGCCGCACCGGTGCTCGAGGGGACGATGTTGAGGGCCGCGGCCCGGGCATCGCGAAGATCCTTGGCGGCGGTGTCGACCGTCTTCTGCGAGTTGGTGTAGGCGTGCACCGTGGTGAGCAGGCCACGGTCGATGCCCCAGGTCTCGTGGAGCACCTTCGCGACGGGCGCCAGCCCGTTGGTGGTGCACGAGGCGTTGGAGATCACATGGTGCTTCTTGGGGTCGTACATCTCGTTGTTGACCCCGAGGACGATCGTCAGGTCCTCGTTCTTGGCCGGAGCCGAGATCACCACCTTCTTGACGCTGTCCCGCTTGTGGGCGACGGCCTTCGTGGCATCGGTGAAGAAGCCCGTGCTCTCCACCACGATCTGCACGTCCTGGCTGCCCCACGGGATCGAGCCGGGGTCCTTCTCGGCGAACACGTGGATCTTCTTCCCGTCCACGAACAGGTCGTTGCCCTCGTAGCCGACCTTCCCCTTGAAGGGGCCGTAGTTGGAGTCGAACTCGAGCAGGTGCGCGTTCGTCTTGGCGTCGGTGAGGTCGTTCAGGGCCACCACCTGCACGTCGCCATTGAGGCCGTACTTCTCGTAGATGGCGCGGTAGGTGAGGCGACCGATGCGGCCGAAGCCATTGATGCCGACGCGGATGGGCACGGCGAGTCTCCTGGGACTGTGTCTGAGGGACCGTGACGCTCCGCTCCGTTGCGAATGCCAGGCCCTGAGGCGGGGCCGAATGATACACGGCCCCGCGACGCTCCCTCAAGCGGAGGCCGCGATGGCCGCAGCGGGTACAATCCCGCCCATGCCCGCCCCCGTCGTCGAGCTCGAGCACATCCGCAAGTCGTTCGCCATGCCCGGCGGCGAGACGGTGGCCGTGCTCGACGTCGATCGCTTCGTGCTCGACGAGCGGGAGCAGGTGGCCCTCACCGGCCAGAGCGGCTCGGGAAAGTCGACGCTCCTGCACGTGATCTCCGGCATCATGCGGCCGGACACGGGCCGCGTCAGGGTCTGCGGCACCGACATCACCGGCCTCGGCGAGGCGGCTGCCGACCGGCACCGGGCCGACACGCTGGGGCTGGTGTTCCAGCAGTTCAACCTGCTGCCAGGGTTCACGGCCCTGGAGAACGTGCTCGTGGCCATGTCGTTCGGGAGCGGAAAGCCCGACCGCTGGCGGGCGGCCGACCTGCTCTCCTCGGTGGGCCTCGGCCACCGCCTCGACCACAAGCCGGGCGAACTCTCGATCGGCCAGCAGCAGCGGGTGGCCGTGGCCCGGGCGCTCGCCAACCGGCCGCGGGTGGTGCTCGCCGACGAGCCGACCGCCAGCATCGACACGGCGCATCAGGATCAGGTGATCGACCTGCTGACGACCACCTGTGCCGAGCACGACGTCGCCCTGCTCGTCGTCACCCATTCGCCGGAGGTCGCCGGTCGGTTTCCGAAGCGGCTTCGGCTCGAAGACTTCAACCGGGCGGCCGTGCATCACGGTTGACGATTCCCCGCCTCCATCGGGCCGCACCATCACCATGTCGCTCTTCGGCATCGCCTGGCGCACCATCCGGCAACGGCTCCTCACCAGCGGCCTGACGGCGCTGTCGCTCGCGCTCGGTGTGGCGCTCGTCGTGGCCACCCTGGTGATCGGCGACCTCGTCTCACAGGCGTTCAGTTCGGGCTCCGGGCTCGGCTACAACATGATCGTGGGTGCCAAGGGCAGCCCGCTGCAGCTGGTGCTCAACAGCGTCTACCTCGTCAGCAAGCCGATCGAGAACGTCCCCTGGGCGTTCTACGAGGACTTCCTGCCCGCGGACGCCCGGGCCGACGGCACTGCGGGAACCTTCGCCGGCAGCGTGCGGACGGCCGTGCCGATCTGCATGGGCGACTACTTCAAGGGCTACCGCGTGGTCGGCACGAACGCCGCCTACTTCGACCGGCTCCGCTCCGGCGGCGGGGTCGCCCTGGGTATGCCCCCCTGGCTCGCCCGCCTGCTCGGCAAGCCCACGACCACGTCGCCCCCCCGCCCGTTCGCCTTCGCCGCGGGCCGCAACTTCCGCGACGACGAGTTCTTCGGCGGCGTGCTCGGCAGCGAGGTGGCGGCGAAACTCGGCCTGAAGGTCGGCGACCCGTTTTCGCCCACGCACGGCGCCGACGACGGCCTGGTGCACGACCCGTTCACGGTCATGGGCATCCTCGCCCGCACCGACACGCCCGTC
>CAXNJC010000033.1:0-8859 GCA_964202525.1 Pirellulales bacterium | reverse complement strand
CTTCTGGCCCGACGTCATCGTGGTCAGTCGCTGGCCGTTGCGGATGCTCTCTGGGAGGTCCTTGTCGTACCAGTCGTCCATCACAGGCTTGTAGTCGTAGAGATCCTGCTGCGGCGGGCCGCCGACCATATGGAGGTAGATCACGCGCTTCGCCCGGGGAGCGAAGTGGGGCCCGATCGCACCCGGCACCCGCTCCACGGCGGAGCCGCTGCGGGTGGCGGCGGTGGCATCGGCGGCCGCGAGCGTGGCGAGGGCGGCGCCCCCCAGCAGGTGGCTGCCCTGCTCGAAGAACCGCCGCCGGGTGAGGTTGAGCCCGAGTTCATCCAGCGGCGAGCGGATGGGAGGATTCATTTGCAGAGCGCCTCGTCGAGATTCAGCAGTTCGTTGGCGAGCATCGTCCAGCCGGCGAGCACGGCCGGGTCGGGATGCCGGGGCTTCGACTCGCCGACGGAGACCAGTGCCTTCGCGTCGTCGGGATGGGAGGCATAGTGGGCCGCCAGGGCGGCGAGCGACGTCTTCGCGACGGCCAGTTCATCCGCCTCGAACGGCCGCGCGAGCACCCGGCGGGCCATGAAGTCGATCCGGGAGTCCTCGGTGCCGCCGCCGAGTGCCAGGGCGTCGTCGGCCAGTGCCCGAGCCGCCTCGACGAACTGCGGGTCGTTGAGCACGACGAGCGCCTGCAGCGGGGTGTTGGTCCGCTCCCGTTTCACACAGCAGTTCTCCCGCGACGGAGCGTTGAAGATCTCCATCGACGCCGGCGGAGCCGACCGCTTCCAGAACCAGTACATGCTGCGGCGGTAGAGCCCAGCACCGGAATCTCGCTTGTAGAAGCGGGTGTCGCTGTTGTCCATCGCCACCGCCTCCCAGACGCCGTCGGGCTGATAGGGACGCACGCTCGGGCCGCCGATCTGCCGCACGAGCAGCCCGCTGGAGGCCAGCGCGAGGTCACGAACCATCTCGGCGTCCATCCGGAACCTCGGCCCCCGCGAGAGCAGCCGGTTGGCCGAATCCTTGGCGAGCTTCGCGGGCGTGGCGACGGCCGCCTGGCGGTAGGCGGCGCTCGTCACCATCTGCCGAAAGAGCCGCTTCACGTCCCAGCCCGACTCGCGGAACTCCACGGCCAGCCAGTCGAGCAGTTCCGGATGGCTCGGCAGTTCGCCCGTGATCCCGAAGTCGCCGCTCGTCTTCACCAGCCCCGTGCCGAACACCTCCTGCCAGAAGCGATTCACCGTCACCCGCGTCGTCAGCGGGTGCTCCTGCATCAGCAGCCACTTCGCCAGGCCGAGGCGGTTCTTGGGCAGCGAGTCGGGAAATGGCGGCAGGATGTCGGGGGTGTCGGCGGCCACCTCGTCGGTGCGCTTGTCGTACTCGCCGCGATCGAGCACGAAGGCCTTCGGCATCGCGGGCTTCTCGTTCATCACGTGGGCGATCGTGCCGCGCCTGCGGATGTCGGCCTGCTCGCCCTCGAGGCCCGCCACGTGGGCGGACGCCTTCTGGAAGGCGGCGTCGGTGGTGGCGAGCCACCAGCCGTAGAGGCTGCCGGCCGCCTTCGCTCGCTCCTCCGCCGGCAGCTTCACGAGCTCCGCGAGCGCGCCGCCGCGGGCAAGCCCCTCGACCTCGCCGGCCGAGAAGGCCCGGCCCCAGATCCGCACGTCCGCCAGACCGGCGCCGTGGGCGGCAGCCCCCTTCGAGCGGCCACCGATCACCAGTGGCACCTGGGTGCGGATCGTGCTCTTCTTGAAGGAGTTGTTTTCGACCTTCGTCTTCTGCGGCTTGCCGTCGAAGAAGATCGTGAGGCCCTCCGCCTTGCCCGAACCGTCGTAGGTGATCGTGACCAGCGTCCAGGTATCGGGCCTGAGCTGGGCGTTCGACGCCACCTTGAGCGCGTCGTCCGACCAGGAGTGGACCATGTGCATGGCGATCCGCCGCCCCTGCACCCACACGTCCCAGCCGCGGTAGCCCTGCTCCTCGTCCATCCGGGCGAGGAGGGCGTAGGTGGAGTCGATGGCGGGCACCCTTGCCCAGAGCGACACCGTGAACGGCTGATCGTGCTCGAAGTCGCCGGCCGCCGGCAGCTCCGCCGCCCGCCCGTCGAGCAGGAGGGCCTGGCGGCCCGTCGGGCCCGCCTGCCACGTCGTGGAGGCGGTCAGGGGCACGTCGGTCTCCTTGCCGAGCAGGGTCACGTGCGCCGTCGCGCCCTCGCCCTCACGGCAGGGCAGATCGACGAGCGGCGTCTCCCGCGGCAGGAGGTTCGCCACCGATTCGGGCGTGGCGGCCTCGAGCCAGCGATGGAAGTCAGGGCGGGCCGCCTTCCGGCGGCCTTCGACGACGGCCTTCGCGGCCGGCAACAGCTGCTCGAGCTCGGCGAATCGGGGCTGATCCTCGGGCAATGGCACGGCGAGGATCGGCGGGGTGTCCTTCACGTTGCCATCCTTGGCCGCCTGCGTCGTATTGTTGAAGAACGCCGAGAGCTCGTAGAACTCCCGCTGGCTGAACGGGTCGAACTTGTGGTTGTGGCAGACGGCACATCCCGTAGTCAGGCCCATCCACACCGTCGCCGTCGTCTCGGTGCGATCGCGGGTGTAGAGCACGAGGTATTCCTCGTCGATGATCCCGCCTTCGTTGGTGGTGATGTTGCAGCGGTTGAAGCCGCTGGCGATCCGGTCATCGAGAATCTGGGCCGGCGTGGCGTCGGGTTCGTGGTCGTTCACGAGATCGCCGGCGAGCTGCAGGATCGTGAACCGGTCGAACGGCATGTTGCGATTGAAGGCGTTGATCACCCACTGCCGGTAGGTCCACATCTCGCGGAAGTTGTCGATGTGGATGCCGTGCGTGTCGGCATAGCGGGCGTAGTCGAGCCAGTGGCGGCCGCGGTGCTCGCCCCATTCGAGGCTCGCGAGCAGCCCGTCGACGAGCCGTTCGTAGGCGTCGGCCGCCGGATCGGCGACGAAGGCTTCGACGACCGCCGGATCGGGGGGCAGGCCCGTGAGGTCGAGCGCCACGCGGCGGGCGAGCGTCCGTCGGTCGGCCTCCGGCGCGGGCTCGAGCCCCGCCCGCTCGAGCCGGGCGAGGATGAACCGGTCGATCGGGTTCCGCGGCCAGGCTGCGTTGGCCACGGCGGGAAGCCCGGGCCGCGCCGGCGGCATGAACGACCAGTGGGGCTGATACTCCGCGCCCTCGGCGATCCACCGCTCGAGCAGCGCCTTCTGCTCGGCGGTCAGCACCTTCTTGAGAGCCGGAGGCGGCATCACCTCTTCGGGATCCTCGGAGAAGATCCGGTCGAGCATCACGCTCGAGTCGGGATCGCCCGGGGCGATCGCGCCCGACTCAATCGCCTCGTCGCGAACGTCCAGCCTGAGGTCGCCCTTACGGCCTGCCGAATCGGCGCCGTGACAGGAGAAGCAGTTCTCGACGAGAATCGGCCGGATGTCGTCGTTGAACCGCAGGTCATCCGCGGCGGCGCACGAAAGCGCGACAAACACGGCGAAGACGGACACCCACGTCGGAAGGCCACGCATGCGACATCCTCGTTGCCGACAGCCTCTACCCGGCGGCCGGGGCAGTCGGGCAGTCTGAGCCAAGGAATCGGCGTTGCGCTCCGCCGTCCACGTACCACTCAAATCTATAGCACCCGTCCCGGGCCCGGGCAACGTTGGGGAGGCCCCATACGTGGCGGCCAGCCGGTCAGTCTTCTCCGGGGCGGCGGGGCAGCGGAGCCGGCGAGCCGACCTTCAGGAGCCCGAGATCGAAGCCCTTGGCCACGGCCCCGGCCCGATCCGGGGCGTCGAGGGCCTCCATGATGGCCGCGACGTGGGCCCGTGCCGTCCGCTCGGAGATGCCCATCAGCCGGCCGATCTCGGCGTTGGTGTGGCCGTGGCGGAGGAAGCCGAGCACCTCGAGCTCCCGCGGCGACAGCAGGCCGCCGGCGGGCCGGCCGCCGGCGAACCGCTCGACGGCGCTGCCGATCATGCGGCTGCCCAGGTACACGCCGCGGATCGCCGCCGTGAGTTCGTCGTGCCTCACCGTCTTGGTCACGTAGCCGGCGGCGCCGGCGCCGAGGGCGCAGTGCAGATCCTCGGCGGCCTCGGAGCTCGTGAGCATCAGCACCCGCGCGTCCGGATCGAGGTCGCGCAGCCGCCGCAGCGTCTCGATGCCGTCCATGCCGCTCATGCTCACGTCGAGCAGGCAGACGTCCGGGCGGAGCGTGGCCCAGAGCCGCAGGGCCGTCGGACCGTCGTCGGCCTGGCCCACCACGGTGAAGTCGCCGCTCATGCCCAGCAGGTTCGCGAGCCCCGCCCGCATCACGGGATGGTCGTCGACCAGCAGCAGGCGGATCGGAGATGCCGCAGGACGATTCATGGCAGGAGATCCCTCCGGTCCGCGGCGACCGGCGCCAGCACCGGCGCGTCGTCGCGCTCCATCTCAGGATCGTAGTCGCGGCAGCGGATCAGGCAGCGGACGGTGGTGCCCGCACCCGGGCCGCTCTCGACGCCGAACTGGCCGCCGAGACGCTCGGCTCGCTCCCGCATCCCCTGGAGTCCGAAGTGGCCGTCGTCGGGGCCCTGCTGACCGCCGATCACGAACCCGCAGCCGTCATCCTGCACGGTCAACTCGACCGCCCTCGACTCGGTGTCGAAGGCCACGTCGACCGTGATCGTGTCGGGCGTCGCATGCCGCAGGGCGTTGAAGACGGCCTCCTGGACGATCAGCATCAGGTTGCCCGTGACGAAGTTGGGGAGCTCAAACGGCGCGCCGCGGGTGCGGAGGCGGATGGCGACGCGATGACCGGCGCCCACGCGGCCGATGAGCGCCTCGAGCGCCTCGGTGAGCGACTGCCCCTGCACCGCCGCGCTGCGGAGGGCCCACACCGACCCGCGGACGTCGTCCACGGCGTGGTCGACCATCCGCCGCGCCACGTCGAGGTGCTCCACGGCATCGTCGCCGGCCCACTCGCCGGATCGCCGCAGCGACATCTGGCAGGCCTCGATCTGGAAGCCGATGCCGGCCATGCTCTGCAGGAGGGTGTCGTGCAGGTTCGCCGCGAGCCGCGTCCGCTCGCGGAGGGTCGCCTGAAACTCGATGGCCGCCTCGCGGCGGGCCCGCATCTCCTTGGCGATCGCCGCGGCCTGCCCGGCGACCTGCCGCCGCAGCGACCAGGCCCAGGCCAGCGCCGCAGCCAGCACGACCATCGCGCCGGCGAGCGCGGCGGAGAGCCGCATCGGCGTCCACCACGGGGGAGCGCTGATCAGCCGCACGTCGTCAGCGTCGTGCACGATCAGCGTGAACCGCTCGAACGGGTTGAGCCGGCCGTCGAAGAGCTCTTCGTGGGTCCGCGCGACTTCATACTGGACGACGCCGGTGAGGGCGATCTCGCTGCCCGGTGCGAAGGTCGCCGCGGTCGCATACGCATCTCGCAGGAGCGTCGCCTCGAGCACCATGCCGTCGCTGGTGAGCTGCAGCACGCCGCCGTCGCGGGTGGGCCCGGCATCGGCGAGCGTGGCCGTGAGGCTCACAAGGTGGCCGGCGAAGTCGGGAGCGGGTTCGGTCGGCGGGCCGGACTGCGGTCGAGTCGACCCGCTGATGATGGCCGCGGGCGTGGTCGCCGTCGGCTCCGGGGGCGCTCCGCGGCCCACCCGCCGCGTCACGGCGGCCGTCATGCCGCGAAGCTGCCGACCGGTGTCGACGAACCCGGCCACCCGCACGCGGTCGCCCGGCCTGTAGACCTCCTTGTCGCCGGTCTCGACGCGGATGCCGACGCCGCCGTCCTGGATGAACAGGTAGCGGGTGGCGTTGGCCCTCGTGACCACGCCTTCCGTCTGGAAGCGGTGGCCGTCGAGGCTGGGCGAGCCGAACCGCGCGATTTCCTGCAGCGGCACGAAGGGCGACTCGAACGCCGACGACGGCGGCTCCGCGATCCGCTCCACGTCGTCGAAGCCATTGATGAGGAGCACGGGACCGAGCAGCTGGCCCCGCGTGTTGCGGATCGAGCCGGCGATGCCCGTCACGCGCACGCGGGCATCCACCATCAGGTCGCCCACGCCCGGCGCGGGTGGGTGGGCGCTGCGGACGGTGACGCGCCTGCCATCCACGTCGAGGGCGAACGACCTCACGCCCTTGTCGCTGCGGACGATCTGCACGATGCCCTCGAGCATGGTGCGGACGGCGCCGCCGGCGCCGCGGAACACGCCGCTGCTCTCCGCCGACAAAGGCGCGGGGAGCGGCTCGCGGCCGCGGGGCACGATCGACGTGGCGATGATCCGCGGGCCGTGGGAGCCGGGATCGATCCGCCCGTCCACGACCGCTCGCTCACCGGGCCGCACGTCGTCGGAAAACCCGCTGAAGCCCTCCGCCCGCTCGATGCACTCCCGGTAGGGCGCGATCACCCACACCGCCGCCCGGCCGTGCTGGACGACGAGCACGATCCGGTCGCGATCGGGCTGGTCGTGACGAAACGTGACCACCCCCTCGGTCCGCAGCGATTCGCCGCCGGCGGCGGTGGAGTCGCCGGCGCCGACCAGCTCGGCGATCTCGGTCACCGGCACATCGTCGGCCACGTTGTCGGCATGCACCGCCCCGTGGGCAAGCAGGCACACGACGGCCACGACCGCGAGGCGTGCGGGTGATCCGCTGCTGATCAGGCTCGACATGCCACCGCTCCTCCGGCCCCCCGGCTCTCCGGCGAGAATGCTTAGTCTACGGCTGCCGCGGCCCCACCGGTATCCGCCCGCGGCGCCGCACAACTCGCCGGAATTGGCGGATACGCCAATAGCGATCGCGGGTGATCGCCTGCGTATTATTGACTGGTGGCGCGGGGGCGCGGGATCGACCCGCCTGATCGCGAGATTCGTCGGCTTCGCGACCTTCGTGCGGCCTGTCTGTCGCCACTCGATCGAGGCACCATGCTCATGCACCGGCGGATCTCGCGGAACGGTTTCACGCTCGTCGAACTCCTCGTCGTGATCGCGATCATCGCGGTCTTGATCGGGCTGCTCCTACCGGCGGTGCAGGCGGCCCGCGAGTCGGCCCGGCGGATGGCCTGCGGCAACAACGTCAAGCAGATGTCACTGGCGTTCCAGGTCTACAACGACGTCAAGAAGCGGCTTCCCTACGCCCGCTCGAGCAACAACCTGCGGGCCCATTCGTGGCTCGTGCGGATGCTGCCGTTCGTCGAGCAGGAGCCCGCCTACCGGCGATTTACGACGGCGTTGCCGGGCGCGAACCTGCACTGGGGTGGTGTCCACGACCTTAGCAACACCACCTTCCAGGCGACTGGCGCCCTCAAGACCCAGGTGGCGGCGATGCTCTGCCCGTCGTCGGCCCGCACCACGCGATTCACCACCGAGGCGGTGCCCGGGGGCGGCGGCTTCTGCGGCGACTATGCCGTGAACACCGGGCACAACACGATCCGGAAGTCCGACGGCTCCATCGACTACGATCCGCCGTCGTATCAATCCACGGGGCCGTTCCCGCTCGCCCCTGGGTATTCGGTCAATACCGTGAGTGGCAACAGGCTCGTGAACTCCAATCCCGGGCTTCGCTTCAAGGACATCCCCGACGGCGTCGGCAAGACGATCTTCATCGGCGAGAAGCACATCCCACTCGACCAGTTCGGCAGGCAGGGCTTCGACAACACGCTCTACTCGACGGAGAATCCCGCGCTCAACTCCTCGACGAGAATGTGCCTCGATGCTGGCGTGGCCCTGAGTCCGGCCGACACGGCTGCCACGACGAACTACTTCGGCAGCTACCATCCCGACGTGCTCGTGGTCGGATTCGGCGACGGCCGCGTGGAGACGATCTCCAAGTCGATCGCGGGCAGCGTGCTCGCCCTGCTCGGCCAGCGGGCCGACGGTCAGGTCATTCCCGCCTACTGACCGCCCCGCCGAGAGCCGCCATGCCTCCCGCACTCCGCGTTCGTCTACCCCTCGCCGCCGCCCTTGCCGGAATCCTGCTCGTGGCCGTTGGCTGCGGACGTCCGAAGTACGAAGTCACCGGCGTCGTGGCCTACGACGACGGCACGCCCTATGCCGGGGGCGGCACCGTGGCCATGGAGGCCGAAATCGACGGCAAGCGAATCATGGCCCGCGGCGCGATCGGCCCGGATGGCCGGTTCACCCTCGCTTCGCAGCGGCCCGACGATGGCGCCTTCGCGGGCACCTACCGGGTGCGGGTGCTGCCGCCCGTCGTGGTCGATGGGCCGGCAACCAAGGGCCTCGATGCGCGCTTCCAGTCGTTCGACACCTCCGGGCTGTCGTTCGAGGTGGGCACCGGCAAGAACGAGTTCACGATCTCGCTCGGCCCCAAGCCCGACCGCTGAGGTTAGCGGCGCGGCCGGCCCCTCGGCCTCGAGGTCGCTGCCGATTCCTCGACCGCCAGTGCCACGAACGCGGCCTGCAGGGCGGAGAGGCCCGCGAGGTCGTCTGCGGCCGCGACGGCCGCGGTCGGCGCGGCGTCGTCGGAGCCAGCCTGGCCGGAGGGGCCCGTGCTGATCAGGTCGGCCACGTCGATCATGTCCACGACGCCGTCGTAATTGAAGTCGCCATCGGCCCAGGTGGCCCCGCCGGCCGCGTTGAACCGGCCGCCGGCCATCACGTTGAGCGTGTCGAGGATGTCGATCGCACCATCGAGGTTCGTGTCGCCGGGAGCGGCAGAGCCGAAGGTCAGCGCTCCTCCAGCGGCCTCGGTCCAGCCGAGGGCCCGCAACTCGCCCCGGGCGACCGCCCCGGCGACCGCCGATGAGGTGAGACCAGAGCCGCCCGTCCACGAGCCATCACCGCGGCCGGCGACGGCCTGCGCGAGAAATGTGCCGGGCGTGAGCCCGCTCGACACGGTCACGACCGCCCCGCCCGCGTCGAAGCG
>CAXNJC010000032.1:0-8888 GCA_964202525.1 Pirellulales bacterium | reverse complement strand
AGGAAGATCTCCATGTAGACGTCGGAGAGATCGAGGAGCGTGACCGCCTTGCCGCCGCCGGAGAGCACCTCACCCTCCTCGGCGAGCCGGTAGAGCACCCGGCCGCGAACCGGGGACGACAGCGTCGAGTCGGCGATCTGGGCCTGCACCCGCCGCACCTCCGCCCGCGCGACCTCCTCCGACTGCTCGACCGAGCGGAGCTTGGCCTTGGCGGCATTGACGTTGGCGTCGGCCACCCGCAGCTTCGCCTCCTTCTCCTCGTGCTCGTCGCGGGTGATGGTCTTCGAGCCGAGCAGCTTCTCCGCGCGGGCGAACTGCTGCCGGGCGTAGAGCTGCTGGCTCTCCTTGCTGACGATGTCGGCGGTCACCTCGGCGGCCGACTCCTCGGCCTCCGCGATCTTGGCCTTCGCCTTCGCCAGTTCCGCCTCGAGCTCGGCCGTGTCCATCGCCACGATGACCTGGCCGGGCTCGACGAGATCCCCTTCCTCGACGGCGATCGTCTTGACGCGGCCGGCGTACTTCGCGGCCACGTCGACCTGGATCGACTCGATCCGGCCGTTGCCCGAAACGATGCCGACGGGCAGGGCGGCCGCCTGCCGTCGGGTCCATTCCTGCCAGCCGACGAAGGCCGCGGCCGCCGCGACCACGAAGAGGAGAAGCCTGCCGACGATCTTGCTGCCCATGGACGGTCGCTCGGGTGACGGGGCCGGGCAGGTGGCCCCTGCTCGTGGGCCGCAGTATCGCCGATTCGCGTCGGGGCGTGAACCGGCGGCCCCGAATGCTGCCAGCCGAATCCGCAGCGCCGCACCCCGAGGGTTTCGCTCTTGCCCCGGGGAGCCGCGGGCGCGATGCTCCCCGCCGCCCCGGTCGCAGCGAGGATGCCCAATGGTCTCGATCCAGATGTCTGCCGCGTCTCGACGCCGCTGGTACGAGCCGCCGCCCGTCCATGCACTGCGCCGGCGCTGGCACGTCGCCCGACTCCGCCGCACCGGGAGACGGCTGGCGTTCATCGCCGGATGCGCCCGCAGCGGCACCTCGTTGCTGAAGCAGCTGATGGCGGCATTCGACGACACGGCGGTGTGTCCCCGCGAGCAGACGATCTGGCATTTCCTGGAGATGGCCGATCGTCAGGAGACGGCCCTCGTGGTGAAGCGGACTGCCGAGTGCCATCGCGAGCTCCATCGCCTGCCCGCCGACGTGGACCTGATCTACTGCGTCCGTCATCCGTACGACTGCCTGACGAGCTCCCATCCGCAAACGCTTCATCTTCGGCCCTTCCACGTGACCCGGGAGCGATGGTTTGCCGAGCGCGAGGCACTGGCCCGCCTGCGCCACGAGCAGCCGCAGCGGCCGATCACCGTGGTTCGCTACGAGGATCTCGTGACGCGGCCCGACGACGTGCAGGCGACGATCGCCGCGGCGGTCGGACTGCTGCCGCAGCAGACCTTCTCGAGGAATCGCCTCGGCATCGAGATCCGGTCGGCTTCGCTGGAGAAATGGCGGCGGCGGCCTGATTTTCGCGGCTATCTGGCCGGGCTCGACGCGGGCTGGCAGGCCGAAGTCGGCCGCTTCTGCGCAGAGTTCGGGTATGGCCCTCCGGAATCGCTGCGGTAGGCGGGCGGTTTGGAGAAGGCGGGCGGTCTTCGGGCGGGCTGGCCTCGCGGCGGCCGAGGGGCGTTGCTACCCTCCCGCCCCCAGCGGATGGCTGATCCGTCGCGTTGGGTGGAGATGCGTTCGCTCATGCTCGCCCGTCCCGCCATCTCGATCGTCACGCCGACGTTCAACCGTCGCGAGCCGCTGCTCCGCGCGCTGGCGAGCACGCGAGCGCAGACCTGCGTCGACTTCGAGCACATCGTGGTCGACGATGGCTCGGACGACGGCTCGGCCGATGCCTGTCGGCAGCTCCGCGACCCGCGCATCCGGGTGCACCGCTTCGAACGCCGACAGGGAGCCAACGCCGCCCGGAACCAGGGCGTGGCACTGGCCCGGGCTCCGGTGGTGACGTTCCTCGATTCGGATGACGAGTTCCTGCCGCAGCGGCTCGAGGCCGTGCTCGCGATTCTCGAGGCTGAGCCCGAGGTCGACCTGGTGCTGAGTTCGTTTCGCGTCCGCCGGGGCGCGGAAGACGTGGCGAGCATCAACCGCGACAACCGCTTCGACGGCGCCTGGCTCGAGGAACTCCTGATGTGGCACGCCCTCTATCTCGGCGGATCGAGCATCACGCTCCGCCGCGACGTGGCCCGTCGGTTTTCCTGGGCCCCGACCCTGCGGCGCATGCAGGATCGGGAGTTGCTCCTGCACCTCGCGGCGGCCCACGTGCCGGGGTCAACCGTGACCTGGGTACGGGTCGTCGACGCGGTCGACTGGATCAAGCACGAGTCGGCCGACTCGATCTCGGCGCCGGCCCGCGGGTTCGTGCACGCCCTCGGCGACTTGATGCGGCTCCATCCGGAACTGATGGCCAGGCACGGGCTCGCCGTGCGCTACCAGGTGGTCCGCCATCTCAAGACGCAGCTCGGCCTCCGCCGCCCCCTCGCTGCGGCCGAGACGCTGCTCGAGAACGCCCGTGTGCCCCACTTTCGGTTCTCGCTTCCGGCGCTGGTCGCCGCCTACTGGCAGGGCCGGGCGATCCGCCGGCAGATGATCCGCATGGGTCTCAGCGGCACCGTGCCCGTCGCAGCGCACGAGATCCGCCCCGTGCCCCGCGCCGTGCCCCGCGCCGCCTGATCCCCCCGCACGTTTCCGCTCGAGGAGAAGTCGCCATGACCGCCGCCGCCCGCACCGACGAGATCGTCGCCAGCATCGTGATCGAGTGGGAGAACATCCAGCTGTCGGAGGCCGACCGCTGCTCCGCCATGCTCGCCGAGTTGACGCGGCAGATTGCGGCCCATCCCGGGCAGCCCGCCACCGGGGCGAAGGACTTCGAGATCCTCGTGATCTTCGACGACCACAAGATCTCCGCCGCCGGCGTTCGCGAGTTCGTGGCGGCATGCGTGTCGGCGATCCCGGACCGGGCCGAGTTGCGGTTCGTCGCCGGCAGCGGCCGCGGCTACTACGAGCAGAAGAATCTCGGGGCTGCGGAGGCGCGGGGACGCGTCGTCGTGTTTCTCGACAGCGACGTGATTCCGGAGCCGGGCTGGCTGCCCGGACTGCTCGGCTCGTTCACCGACCCGGCCGTCGAGGTGGTCTGTGGCAACTGCTACCTGGACACCGGCGACCTGGTGTCGAAGTCGCTGGCGCTGGCGTGGTTCTTCCCGCTCCGCGACGGCCGCGAGGTGCTCGTCCGCCAGGAATCGTTCTTCGCCAACAACGTCGCGTTTCGCCGCGAGGTTGCGGCCCGCTACCCGTTCGTTCCGCTCGAGGGCACCTCGCGGGGCGCCTGCCGGCTGCTCGCGCGACGGCTCACCGAGGAAGGCCGCGGGCTGTTCGTCAACACCGCGGCCCGCGTCAGCCATCCCGCGCCTAACGGCCTGCGGCACCTGCTGCTCCGCGGCCTCGCCCAGGGGCGCGACAACCTGCTGTTCGACCGAACGGTCGGCCAGGGCGGCGCCGGCGCCTCCGTGGGCCGCGCGTTCCGGATGCAGGCCAGGGCGTGGAAGCGAATCGTCCGGCATCGGCGCACGGTTGCCCTCGGCGTGCTCGGTCTGCCGGCGGCGCTGGGGATCGCGTCGATGTACTACGCCTGCTACGCGGTCGGCGATGCGGCGACCCGCGTGGCGCCCGGGTGGGCGGGGCGGCACCTCCGGGTCTGACCTGTGATGCCAGACTCCAAGGGCATGCTGCTGTTTCGGCGGGACTTCCACGGGCTCACCGGCGGCCACCTGAAGGTCTGGCACTACTACCGGCACGCCTTCGAGTCGCCCCGGTTCGCCCCCCGGGTGTATCTCACTCCCGAGTCGGACCGCGGTCCGGCCAATCCCTGGTGCGGCGGCGCGGAGCCGCCCCTCGACGCCTGGAATCCGGCCGCCGCGGCCGCGGTGTTCGTGGCCGGCCTCGACTGGCTCGACGTGCCCGATCCGTGCCCGGCGCCGGTGATCAATCTCGTGCAGGGCGTCCGGCACGCGGCGGCTTGCGACCCCCGCCGGCCGTTCCTCGGCAGGCGGGCGGTGCGGATCTGCGTGAGCGCGGAGGTGGCCGATGCGATCCGTGGCACGGGCGAGGTGAACGGCCCGGTGCACGTGATCCCAAACGCACTCGACCTCGTCGACATGCCGCCGGCGTCGGCCGAGCGCGACATCGCCGTGGTCGTCGCCGGTTTGAAGAATCCCGGCCTGGCGCGGGGCGTGGCCCGCGAACTCGTCGCCGCCGGACTGCGGGTGGAGTGCCTGGTCGATCCGCTGCCGCGGCGCGAGTTCCTGACGCTGTTCGGCCGGGCGCGGGTGGCGGTGACGCTGCCGCTCGAGCGGGAAGGATTCTTCCTGCCCGCGCTCGAGGCGATGGCGATGGGCTGCCTCGTGGTCTGCCCCGACTGCGTCGGCAACCGGGGCTTCTGCCGCGACGGCGAGACGGCCTTCCGGCCCCCCGCCACCCTCGACGCGATCGTCGCCGCTGCGCAGGCCGCGGTCACGGCTGATGCGGCGGCGGTGGATGCGATACGGGCAGCCGCCGCGGCGGAAGTCGAACGGCACGGCCTCGAGCGGGAGCGACGGGCGTTCCTCGAGATCCTCGACGGCGTGTGAGACCCGCGGCCGCAGGCCGCTTGGCAGCGAGACGACCACACATGGACATCATCCTCACGGGCATCGCCCGCTCCGGCACGACCCTCACGTGCTCGCTGCTCAACCGCCTGCCCGGCACGGTCGCGCTCCACGAGCCGATGAACCCGGCGGACCTCGTCGGCCTCGACCCCGGCACCGTCTACCTGGACCGGATCGCCGCCTTCTTCGCGGCCCAGCGGGCCTCCCTCCTGGCCGACGGCACGGCGGTGAGCAAGGCGCGGGACGGCAAGGTTCCCGACAATCCGTTCGAGAAGGCGGCCGCCGGATCGGCACTGCGGCCTTCGACGGTCGACAACCAGAGCGTGCGGTTCGACAAGCCTCTGGCACCGGGGTTTCGCCTCGTGGTCAAGCATCCAAACTTGTTCACGGGCACGCTGCCGGCGCTGCTCACGCGGTATCCGTGCTTCGCGGTGATCCGCAACCCGCTCGCGGTGCTGCTCTCGTGGCACACGATCCAGGCGCCGGTCAATCGCGGTCGGCTGCCCTTCGGCGAGGCGTTCGACCCGACGCTCGCGGCCGCGCTCGATGCCGAGCCTGATCGAGTGAATCGGCAGCTCATCCTGCTCCGCTGGTACTTCTCCCGCTATCGCAGCCTCCTGCCGCCGGACCACGTGATCCGCTACGAGCAGCTCGTCGCGTCGGGCGGCCGGGCCCTGGCGGTCATCGATCCCGAGGCCGCGTCGCTCGCCGAGCCCCTCGAGAGCCGAAACCGCAGCTCGCTGTACGACGCGGCGCTCGTCAGGGAGCTCGCCGGCCGGCTGCTCGAGCACGACGAGATCGCCGCGGGCTTCTACCGGGCGGCTGAGATCGAGCAGCTGCGCGACCTCTGGCTCGCCTGACCGCGGCGGAGGCCGGCCCGGGCCCGAGCAGGCGAGCCGGCGGCCCACCGGGTCGGTGAGGCGGTCACCGAGGCGGTGAGAGGGGCCGTTTCGCCGGTGATTTTCGGGGTTTGTGGCGGATTTTCGGGGGTTTTGGCCCGAATCGGCCCACCGGGATGGTGATTCGGCCCGGGGGGCGATTTCACCGCCGCGAGGATTTTTTTCGGGGTGTTTTCCCGGGGATTTCCCGGGCGTTTCGCCCGGCCCGGCCCGTCGTCACGAGCCCGCGCCGCGAGTTGGCACGCGGAGTGCATTTCCTTCTCTCGTCGCGACGCACCGCGAGGCCCTCCGAGGCCGCGAGCGTCGCCAGAACTCGAAGGAGGTGTCCGATGATGGTCGTCGCTGTTGGGATCACGTCCGAGGAAGTGCGGTCGCTGGCCAGCCAGGCCCCGGCCGTCCGCGCTGGACGTCTTCCGGGTCTGAAGTGCCTGGTTGTTTCGGGCGACGCGGGGCTGCGGGGCCGCCTGTCGACCATGTCGGAGCTCGGTGGCTTCGTCGGCTGCGAAACGCCGGCCGACGCCATGGACCTCCGCTCGGCCGTCGACGGCGACTATCAGCTCGTGATCGTCGACATCGCCCGCCCGGTGGGTGACCGCGTCAACGACACGGTGGAGATCGCCGAGGAGTTCGCGGGCCGTCCCGGCACGCTCCTGGTGGTGTGTGGCTCCGACGACAGCGTCGACGAGGAGCTGTGGGCCCGTCAGCTCGGTGCCTGGGTGTACCTGCCCGGTGTGTCGAACGGCGACGCCCTGATGAGCCTGTTCGCCGAGGCCCGTCGGATCTCCGATCGCCGCGGCGTGTTCCAGATGGCCTGAGGCCGGATCCGCGGCCTCGTGCCGCGGACGGCTCCGGGTCGCGATCGATCAAGCGATGGATGGTGCGTCCGAATCCGGCCGTGTGGCCGGCGGACGAAACGAATCAGTCGGTGAGTCAGTCAACGGTTTTTGTTTCCAGCAACCAACACCCGCCGCCGTGCCATGTCGTGCCGGCGGCCCAAATGCGAAGGAGCAGTGTCATGAGCGCAGTCGTGGGTACCTATCGTGAGGACATGGACATGAGCTACGCGGTCGACTTCGGTCGGGATCGCGAGCCGTCGCAGAAGCGGAGCCGGTTCCCCGAATATCGCCGCAAGGGCAGCGCCCCGGCACGGGTGAGCGGCATGCACTGCCGCCGCAACAAGCGGTGGACCTGGGGCAGCGGGCGGGGCGCCCGGGTGCTCAACATGCGGGCCTTCGCGGGCTGCCTGGCATTCGCCGTGGCGAGCCTCTCGGCCGCAGCCTTCGGCGTGACCATCGATTACGCCACCGTCGGCAACCCCGGCAACGCGGCCAACACCAACGGGTGGGGTGCGGTGTCGAATGTGTTCCAGATCTCGAAGTACGAGACGACCAACACGCAGTACGTGGAGTTCCTCAACGCGGTCGACGCCGCGGGCACCAACCCCAATGGCGTCTACAACTCCCTGATGGGGAGTGACGCGATCGGTGGCATCACGTTCAACTCCGGAGCCGCATCGGGGTCGAAGTACTCGGTGAAGGCCGGCACCGCCCCGAGCGGCGTGGCCTACACCAACATGCCGGTGCTGTACACGACCTGGTGGTCGGCGGCCCGGTTCGCCAACTGGCTGGAGAACGGCCAGCAGGCGAGTGCCGCCTCGATGGAGACCGGTGCCTACACGCTCAGCAACCAGACCTCGGGACCGATCGTGGCCCGCAACCCCGGTGCGGTCAACGTGCTCCCCAGCCGTGACGAATGGTACAAGGCCGCCTTCTACGACGGCAGCTCGTACAAGTCTTGGGCGACCAACAGCAACACGCAGCCCACCAACACCGTCACCAACCTGACGCTCGCCAACGCCGCGAACTACGGGTTCAGCTCCACCCCGACGACCAACCCGATCGCCGTCGGCTCGTACGTCAACTCGGCCTCCCCCTACGGAGTGTTCGACATGATGGGCAACGCCACGGAGTACACCGATACCGCCGGAACGGGCGGCAGTGCCGGCCGCCCGCAGATGTTCTCCGGCAGCTGGGCGGTGGCTCTGGCCGACGCCAACAGCTGGAACGCGACCGCCCCGGGCATCTTCCGCAACTCGGCCACCGCGACCAGCCAGGTTGGCTTCCGCGTCGCCGCGGTGCCCGAGCCGGCCACGATCGCCCTGGCCGGTGTCGGCCTCGCCGGCCTCGCCGGACTCGACTGGATGAAGCGGCGGAAGAAGAAGCCCGTCGCCCGCCTCCAGGCCTGAGCCTGATCGCGGCACACGCCCGATCCGAACCAAGCCCCGGCCCTCGCATCCGCGAGGGCCGGGGTGTTTTATGCGCGGACGAAGACGCCGCACCCCGCCCCGCGCCCCGCCGAGCGACGGTTTGACCGGCCGAAACCGCCGGTGGTAGGGTCGCACCCATGCCCGATCCCCGAGACCCGCACGCCCTTCCGGCACGCCCCGACGACGATGCCACGGTGATCTCCCGGCCGGATGACGCCGTGCCGTCGTGGAGCGGTCCGGCCGCGGCCGGACCGCCGGGGCGACCGGCGGCAACGACGTCGGACATCGGCCAGCTGCTCCAGGGCACCACGCTCGGCCCGTATCGCCTCGAGCGGTTCATCGGCGGCGGAGGCATGGGGGCCGTCTTTCGCGCGGTCGACACGACGCTCGACCGCATCGTGGCGGTGAAGGTGCTTGCCGGCCGCCAGGCGGACGACGAGGAGATGCTCAAGCGGTTCCGGAACGAGGCCCAGTCGGCGGCCCGGCTCGATCACGAGAACATCGGACGCGTGCACGCAGTCGGCAGCGACGAGGGCTGGCACTACATCGTCTTCGAATACATCGAGGGCACCAACCTCCGCGACCTCGTGCGCGACCGGGGCCCCTTCGACGTCGCCGCCACCGTCGACATCGCGATCCAGATCGCCGATGCCCTCGAGCACGCCTCAGAGCGAGACGTCGTGCACCGCGACATCAAACCCTCCAACATCGTGATCACGCCAGCCGGCTTGGCGCGGATCGTCGACATGGGGCTGGCTCGCCTGCACCATCTCGCCGACGACCGCGATCTCACGGTCAGCGGCATGACGCTCGGCACGTTCGACTACATCTCCCCCGAGCAGGCTCGCGACCCGCGGGCCGCCGACGTCCGCAGCGATCTCTACTCGCTCGGCTGCACGATGTTCTTCATGCTCACGGGACGCCCCCCGTTCGCGGACGGGACGATGGTGCAGAAGCTGCTCCAGCACCAGCAGACGCCACCGCCACCCGTCGACGCCCTGCGGCCGGACGTCCCCGCCCGCCTCG
>CAXNJC010000031.1:0-8993 GCA_964202525.1 Pirellulales bacterium | reverse complement strand
CGGGCCACGAGCGTGCACGTGGATCCCACGGGCTCGTTGACGAATCGGATCGGCTGGGTGCTCTTGAGGCCGCCGCCGAGCCGGTGGTGGTCGAGCACCTCCACGATCTCGGCATCTTCCGCCCCCGCCACCGCCTGGCCGAGCTCGTTGTGGTCGACGAGCACGAGCTGCGGCTTCGGTGGATTCACGATGTCGGTCTTGAAGCAGTAGCCCACGAGGCGGCCGTCGTCGCCCACGACTGGAAACACCGGCTGCGACGACCGCTCCACCACGCCGCGGGCGTCGGCGAGTGCGGCCTTGCCGTCGATCGTGACGACGTCGCGGTCGACCACCGGGTCGATGAACTGGGCCGAGCGGATGCGGAGCACCGTGTTGAGGGTGTCGAAGGGGCTGGTGACCACCGACACGCCGCGGAGCTTGGCCAGCTCCACGAGGCCGGAGGAGAGCGTGAAGCCGCCGGTGATCACGAGCACGCGCACGCCGTGCTCGATCGCGGGGAGGTGGATCGTCGGCCGGTCGCCGCAGACCACGAGCAGCTGGTCGGCGGGAAGCCGCTTCATTCGCTCCGTGAAGCCTTCAGCGCTCATCGCGCCCACCATCACCATCAGCTCGTCGCGGCGGAGCGGGTCGACGACATTCTGGAAGCCGCCGCCGAGGGAGTCGTTGATCTTCTCCAGGCAGGTAGCGACCGTCCGCGACTTCACTGGATCGTTGTCGTTTTGGAAGAAGAGGCCCATCACGTCGAGCACGGAGAGCACGCCCTCCACGCGGCGGTCGGCGTCGACCACGGGAATGGCCCGCAGGTCGTGGGCCTGCATCCGCCGGTAGACCTCGTGGAACGACTCGCCGAACGAGGCCGTGACCACGGCCTTGCGGCAGAGATCCTCCGCGGCCGGCCGGACGTCCATGATGATCCGTGGCGCGGCCAGGCCGCTGCGCTCGAGCACGTATTCCGTCCGCTTGTTGGGCGGACCACAGCAGGCCGCCACGGCGTCAGGCCGGGTGGTTCTCTGGAGCAGGTCCGCGTAGGCGATCGCCGAGCAGATGGCGTCGGTGTCGGGGTTGCGGTGGCCGAAGACGAAGACGCTCATGGGGCGGCAGGCGGGCGGTAGGGGCGAGGACGGGCGTGGCGCCGATCCAAGAAGTGTGGGCGATGGCTGCGCGGATGTCCATGCGGCTTCGGCGGCGTCAGCCGCTCGCGGCATCGCGGCATGGCGAGGAGTCGCCGGCTGCCGGGGCTTGGGCTGCTCGCGATCAGGGGGCGGCGGCGTCGCGGATGCTGCGGACGATCGCCGGATCGGTGGCGATGCCCAGCACGCCATTCACGATGAACTGGATGCCGATGCAGAGGAGCAGGAATCCCATCACCTTCGTGAGGGCGTTCATGCCCGAGCGGCCGATGACCGCCACGATCGAGCCCGAGAGGCGGAGCGTGGCGTAGGCGATCAGGGCCACCACCACGATGCCCACGGCAATCGCCGTGTAGTCGAGCCAGGTCTTGGCGAGCGACGTGAGCCCGAGCGTGACGGCGATCGACCCGGGGCCGCTGAGCATCGGCATCGCCAGCGGCGAAAAGGCGATGTCGCGGCCCTCGGCGGCGGCGTCGTCGGCCGCGTCGTCGGTTCGCCGGTCCGCCGAGCCGGTGAGCATCCCCGACCCGATGCCGGCCACCATCAGCCCGCCAGCGATTCGCAGGCCGGGAATCGAGATTCCGAAGAACCGCATGATCAGCGATCCCCCCACGAGGAACGTGACGAGAATCGCCGTCATGAAGCAGCAGGCGGCCCGCAGTTGGGCGATGCGCCGGGCCGGCGGCATCCGCTCGGTGAGGGCCAGGAACGCCGGTGCCGACGCGGGTGGATTCGTGACGGGGAGCAGCGCGAGCACCGTGGCCAGCACGAGTTCCGTGAAGTGCGTGAGCGAGGGCATCGGTGGGGGGCCACGCGGTGGGGGGGCGGGGCACGCGACACGAATCAGGGGTTTGCGTGGCCGAGACAGCTGAGTATAGGCTACTTCTGCGGTGAACATTGGTGCCGCGTTTGGATCCAGCCGTCGGCGCGCGTTTCCCGGCGGCCAGTCAAGGAGTTTTCGGATGCGGTGCAGCACGCGAATCGAGTGCTCGCGGCGGGCGTTCACGTTGGTCGAGCTCCTCGTGGTGATCGCCATCATCGCGGTGCTGATCGGGCTCCTGTTGCCGGCGGTGCAGGCGGCCCGCGAGTCGGCGCGGCGGACGCAGTGCGGCAACAACGTCCGGCAGATTTCCCTGGCGGTGATGAACTTCGCGTCGGCCAAGCGCGAGAGGCTGCCGGATGCCCTCACCAACAGCGTGCGGAGCGGCACGACCTCGAGCGGCGGCGCCCCGCAGACCTACCCGCTGCACGTGATCGTCTTGTCGTATGCCGAGGACGAGGCGCTACGGCAGACGTTCACCGGCGTCTCGACGCTGCTCACCAACAGGCTGCCGACGGTGGCGACGTTCAACTGCCCGTCGGACGTGACCCGCGCGATGGTGGCCGCCGAGTTCACCGGCAACTCGGCGATCCCCGGCACCGCGTCGTATCTCTCGAACGGCACGCTGTTCTCCGGCAGCCCGATGCTTCGCAAGGTGACCGACGGCACCTCGAAGACGATCTCGTTCGCGGAAGGGTATTGCCGAGCGCTCGCCAGCGGGGCGACGGTGGTCTCGCAGTACAGCAGGCGGAGCGGGGGCGGTGCGCCCACGTTCGCCCATCCCGACGCCACGACCGCGACGCCGCTGGGGCGGTCGAATCATCCGGCCAGGTCGATCGCGGCCGGCCAGGCGGGGGCCTGGAATGCCCGCTACAACGCCCTGGCCGCCGGGGCGATGGCGGACGTGCTGTCGCCACCCATCCAAGACAGGCCGAATCCGGCCGACGCCGACGCACTGCGGATCCAAGGGCCGCACCCCGGCACGATCGTGGTGGGGATGCTCGATGCCAGCGTGCGGAACCTCTCGAGCGACGTGGATCAGACGATCTTCTGGTCGGCGGTGACTCCAGCCGGCACCGAGCCCAGCGACCTGCCCTAAGCTCCGCCCAGCGCGGACGGACACCCATGCCCGACGATCCCCGCATGCGCCGCCTGAAGGGGCTGCGCCCGATGGTCGGCCTGACGCCGCTGGTGAGCGTGCGGCTGCGGTATCGCGGCCGCGAGTGCCGCGTGCACGCCAAGGCCGAATACCTGAACCTCACGGGCAGCATCAAGGACCGGATGGCCTCCCACATCTGCCGGACGGCCATCGAGCAGGGTGTGCTCGGCCCCGGCGACACGATCGTCGAGGCCACCAGCGGCAACACGGGGATCGCGTTTTCCGCCCTGGGGGCGGCCCTGGGGCACCCGGTGGTGATCTTCATGCCCGACTGGATGAGCGAGGAGCGCAAGGCGGTGATCCGCTCGTTCGGCGCCGACATCCGACTCGTGTCGCGGGAAGCCGGAGGCTTCCTGGGCAGCATCGAGAGCGCGGAGGCGCTCGCGCGGGGCCTCGGCCGCGTGTTCCTGCCGCGGCAGTTCGACAACCACGCCAACGTGCAGGCCCACGCCACCACGACCGGGCCGGAGCTCGTGGCGCAGCTGGCGAGCCTGGGGCTGAAGCCCGACGCCTTCGTAGCGGGGGTGGGGACGGGGGGAACGGTGATGGGCGTGGCGGCGGCGTTCTCACGGCTCGGCATCGACGCCCGCGTGCATCCGCTCGAGCCCGCCGAGTCGCCCACGCTCTCGACGGGCCACAAGGTGGGCCGGCACCGGATTCAGGGCGTGTCGGACGAGTTCATTCCGAGCATCCTTCGGCTCGACCGGCTGGCGCCCGTGATCCAGGTGAGCGACGGGGATGCGATTCTGATGGCCCAGAAGCTCGCTCGGGAACTCGGCCTCGGGGTGGGGATCTCCTCCGGTGCCAACCTCCTCGGCGCCCTGCAGGTGCTCGAGCGGGAGGGCTGGGGGTCGACCGTCGCCACGATCTTCTGCGACGACAACAAGAAGTATCTCTCCACGGACCTCGCCCGAACCGAACCGGTTCGGCCCGGCTTCATGAGCCCCGAGGTCGAACTGCTCGACTTCGAGACGACGCTCGCGGCGGCGTTCGCGGCCCGCGTGGCGGCGAGTCCGTCAGCCTGACGCTCCGGCCAGCGTTTTGGCACGCGGTTCGCACCTCCAATCTCCATCAGCGCAGGAGACCCGCTGCCTATCGCGTAGTTTCCAGCCGGCAGGACCCGAATCGGACGTGAACAGGTTCACGCTTTTTGCGATGCATTTCGCGAGAGTGGGGAAACCTGTTCGCTCATTTGGTGAAATGTTTCGCTGAAACTGCGAAGAACGAGCGTCGATCGTCGATCCCGCCATGATGGTGGTATGGGCGGTTTTTTGCGGGAAATACACCCCGTTTCGGGGAACAATTCTTCGGCCGCGGTGTTTGGCGCGCATTGTGCAGCGTCTTGGGAGACATCCAGGGCGGGAATGCCCTGGAGCGGCCCCGCGTGGGGCTGCCGCAAGCAGGCGGTTTCCAACCCGGAGTTTTCCCATGCGTGCCCAGGCGATTCGGACGCTCGCAGTCGTTGTCGTGACCCTTTCCGGCGTGGCGTCCGCCTCCGCCCAGACCACGATCTCGCAGTGGAACTGGAACACGACCGTGACCGGCTCGTTCAACCGCCCCTGGACGGGAACAGTGCTCTCCGGGACCGTGCTCGGCTACGGTCAGGGCAATCCCTCGGCTCCCCTCTCGACCACGCTCGCCAACGGTGTGGCAGGTGATCCGGGAACCGTCGTCAGCGGCACGACCTACAACCGCTCGGTGACGATCAACCCGCCGCTGCTGACAGCGGCGAACGCTTCGGTGGGCGTGATGATCCAGGCTCCCACCACCGGCATGAACGCCGGCGAGGCGGTGAAGCTCTCATGGAGCCAGACGGTGGGCTTCCGGTCGAGTCGCTACTGGCAGATCCTGACGAGCACCAGCGGCACCGCGGGCGTCTTCTCGGCCCCCACCGGCGGCACCGGCTCGTCGATCAGCCAGTTCGTCAACGGGCTCACTTCCGGCACGGCCCCGATCTCCGGCACAGCGACGGTCAACGTGAGCTCGGGCGGCATGGTGGACTTCCGCACGATCAACGGCAACTGGCTCAGCCAGGGGGTGACGGCGACCGGCACGCTCACGGCGCCGCTGGCTGCTGGCTGGGTGGACGACATCTCCTACACCCTTCCCACCGGCCAGGGCTACGAAAACAACGCCAACTTCGCGTTCGCGATCGTCGGCCTCTGGGATCCGAACCTGTCCGCCACGAGTGGTACGACGGGGCTCGTGTCGTCGTTCGCCGGGACCGACTCGACCGACCTGACCAACGGCTACAACCGCTCGGTCGGCAGCGGCGGCAGCATGCGGCTCGACCTCATGACCGTCTCCGCAGTGCCAGAGCCCACCACCTGGGCCATGCTTGGCACCTCGGCCCTGATCGGCGGCTCGCTCGCCTGGCGGCGTCGTCGCCGTGACGACGCCTGAGGTAGCGGCTCAGGATATCGCGATTCTCTGACGGGCCTCGAGGCGGTTCCAGCCAGCTTCGAGGCCCGTTTTCGTGACCCTCCCGAAAGACACCATGGCTCCCTTCACCACGCGTCCCGCCTCGCTGCTGCTCCTCGTCTGCCTCGTGGCCATGGGCCGTCTGGCCGCGGCCGCCGAGGTCGACGAGGACGTCCCTGAGCCCGTCAAGGCGCGGCTCACACTCAACCCTACGGCCCTCGACATGGACCGGCTCAAGGCGAGCCGGATGGGCTACATGCCCACGGCCTTGAAACTCGTCGCGGCCAAGCCGGCGGGCGTGGCGAAGGAGCCGGCCTACGAGGGCACGCCCCGCTACGGCATCATCCGCGTGGGCAATGGCCCGAAGAGCGACACACTCGTCGCCGTGGACGTGCGCGAGGCAGGGAGCCGGCTCTACATCGACTCCAATCAAAACGGCGACCTCTCCGACGATGGCACCGGCGAGTGGGACGTCATTCGCGACATCAATGGCACCAGCGTGGAGTTTGCCACGCGGCCGGTGCGGGTGTCGTGGGGCACGCCGATGGAGGAGACGGAAAGCGGTGACTACCGGCTGTTCATCTTCCGACGCCCCGGCATGGACGGGTTTTCCTACGCGAAGATCTCGGGCCGCGAGGGGAAGGTGGAACTCGGCGAAACCCCCGAGGCCGAAGGCAAGGAATACTCGATCGTGCTCGTCGAGCACACCAACGACGCCCTCTTCACCGTGCCGGCGAAGGGCGACCTCACGCGGCGGATGGTCGAACTCTGCGTGGACCTCGACGGCGACGGCACCTTCAAGGGGCTTATGTCGAGGGACGGCGACAAGGAGTTTCGCTCGCCGGAGCGGTTCAACCTCGCCGACCCGTTCCTGATCGACGGCCAGTGGTATGTGGCGCGGCCCTCGATCAGCGGCGCGGAGCTGACGATCACGCCCGTCGATCCACCGGGCAGCGACGTGGCCTCGCTGCAGAAGCCGGTCGAAGTGCGTCCGCTGCTCGAGCCCGGCGTGGTCGCGCCGGCCTTCACGGTGCAATCGCCCGAGGGGAAGCCGCTGAGCCTGTCCGACTTCAAGGGCAAGGTGGTGATCCTCGACTTCTGGGCCACCTGGTGCGGGCCATGCCTCGCCTCGATGCCCGGGCTCGAAAAGCTCTACCAGAAGGTGAAGGACCAGAACGTGGAGGTGCTGAGCCTCAACGTCTACGATGACAAGGATTCCTTCGACGAGTGGATCGCTGCCAATCGCGGCACGAAGTACACCTTCACCTTCGCCTACGATCCCGCCGAGAAGGGCTCGGACGAGAGCGTGGCCGGCAGGAAATACAACGTGCCGGGGTTGCCGACGCTCTACCTGATCGATCCCGAGGGCAGGGTTGCGGCGGCGTTCGTGGGCGCCCAGGAGGCGAAGCTCATCGAGGCGCTCGCGAAGGTGGGCGTGTCTGTGAAGGACGACGAGTGACGGACCGACCGTAATGCTGTATCGCGAGGAGCATCCTCCCATGCGCACGCACCACGCCGATTCGATTCGCAGGCTCGGGGTCGCCCTGCTCGTGGCCCTGTCGGCCGGCCCGCCGCTGCCGGCCCAGGTCGCCTTCGACTGGGCGACGGTGGGCAACCCGGGCAATGCCCCCGACACCCTCGTGATGACCAAGGGGCCCGCCCCCGACAACACCACGGGCTACGGCTCGGTCGGCTACGCCTACCAGATTTCGAAATACGACGTGACCAACGCGCAGTACGTGCAGTTCCTCAACGCCGTCGACACGTCCGGCAGCAACACGCTGCGGCTGTTCAACACCAAGATGTCCGACCCGAACGCAAGTCCTGCGGGCCAGGCCTACACGGGCGGCATCGACCGGAACCTCGCTGCGCCGAGCGGCGCGAAGTACAGCGTCAAGGCCGGCCAGCAGAACTATCCCGCCACGTGGATCAACTGGGCGAGCGGCGCCCGGTTCGTGAACTGGCTCGCCAACGGCCAGGGCTCAGGCAGCACCGAGACCGGCGTGTACGACATGTCGGTGTTCACCGGCAACTCCTTCGCCACGCCCCCCTCCCGCGCTCCGGGCGCCACGATCTTCCTGCCGAGCGAAGATGAGTACTACAAGGCGGCCTACTACGACCCCACGAAGTCCGGCACCGGTGGCTACTGGCAGTACGGCACACGAAGCGACACGGCTCCGGCGAGCGCGCCGCCGGCAGGCACGTCCAACAGCGCGAACATCGGTGCCGGCGTGGGCAACGGCGGTAATCAAGGCGGCATCTTCGGCGCTACGGCGGCGACCACGCAGGCGGCGTACGACTTGTCGGCGGTCAACTACCTGACCAACGTGGGCGCGTATACGACGGCGACGAGTTTCTACGGACTCTCCGACGTCGACGGGTTGGTCTACAACTGGACGGAAGGCACGCGGGTGACGTTCGGCAACAACCTGCCGATCTATCGTGGCGGCGCGTGGATGTACAACGCGGGCGGCGTGGGTGCCGCGTATCGCAACGTCTACTCGGGCGGTGGCGCCACGTCGTATGCGTGGTTCGGCTTCCGCGTCGCAAGCCTGCCGGCGTCGCCACCCAGCGGGATTACGATCAATGTGGCGAGCGGCACGCAGACACAGACCCAGGCGGGCTATGCGAGCCTCTCGGGAACGACACCAGTGTTCAAGACCGGCGGCGGCACGCTCGTGCTCGACCAGGCCAACACGCTCTCGGGCTCGACGAGCGTGCAGGGGGGCACGCTCCAGCTCACCAGTGGCGCGGCGCTCTCGGCGAGCCGGCTCGTCGTCGTGGCCGGCGGCACGGGCCAGGTGGCCCACGTCACCACCACGAGCGTGGCGAGCCTCGACCTCGCCAGTGGCAACGGCCTCATGGACCTCACGAGCGGGGCCCTCACCATCGCGAGCGGCATGACCGCCACCGAGCTCGTGGCCGAGATCCTGGAGGGCCGGGGCGACGGCTCGTGGACGGGCACCTCGGGGATCACGTCGAGCGTGGCGGCCGCCCAGGTGGCCTCGAGCATTCCCCGCGCGGTCGGCTGGGTGGACAACGGCGACGGCTCGCTCACGACCGCCTACGCGGCCCCGGGCGACACCAACATCGACTGGTCGATCGACATCCTCGACGCCTCCAACTTCCTGGCCGGCGGCAAGTTCGACACCGGCTCCCCGGCGATCTGGATCGAGGGCGACTTCAGCTACGACGGCGTGGTGGACATCCTCGACGCCGCCGACTTCTTCGCCACGGGCCTCTACGACGCGGGCAACTACAACACCGCCCCCGGGCTGACGGGCGGCGTGGCGGCGGTGCCAGAGCCGGCCACCTGGTCGCTCCTGGCGCTCGCCGGGGCGGTGCTCGTCCGGCGGCCTCGTCGCGAGGAGCGGTGACGCGGCGAGGTTGACGGTCCCGGTGCCGCTCTCAGCGGCCTATCCTCGCGCCATCACGTCGTTCCCAACGTGGTGGTGCGGGATGC
>CAXNJC010000030.1:0-9053 GCA_964202525.1 Pirellulales bacterium | reverse complement strand
GCATCCCGGCGAACGAGGCGAGCGTGCCCACCAGGCTCGACAGCATGTTGCCGCCGCCGAGCAGCGAGGTGAGCAGGTTGCCGCCGAGGCTGCCGAGGCCCGACGCCTGGCTGCCGCCGAGCAGGCCGGCGAGGTTGCCGAGCATGCCGAGGTCGAGGCCGCCCATCGCCTTGGCGAGCTGGTCGGCACCGCTCGGGGTGCCCGCCATCTTGCCGAACACGTTGAGCAACGCCGGAACGGCGGCGCTCGTCGCGGTCTTCGTCTGCGACTCGCTGGCACCAATGAGGCCGCCGAGCTTGCCAAGCACGTCGGGCGACGTCAGCTGGCTCATGATCAAGTCCGAAATATTCATCGATCAACACTCCAGAAGGGAAAGAAACGTAGGTCCATCGATCGGTGGCTCCGTCGTCCCTGACGGATCGAAGGGTTCCGACCGCGCGGCCGATACCCCTCTTCCTGAGCCCCATGGTTGTAGTGCTGGCCCGGACGAGCCGCAAATGGCCCGCAAAACCGTCATGGCCGGCCTTTTTCGTCTGTTTTTGCGGGATGATCCTCACCAGTAGACGTATTGCAGGAACCGCTCCCGGTCCGGCTGCGGGAGCGCGTCGATCCGCGGCACCACCCAGCGATTCTCGTCGGTGTCGACCAGCAACTTGCCGCCAATGCCGAAATCGAACGCCTGCCCCTGCGTCCAGCGGATGGTGAACCGCCGCCGGCCGCAGTCGGCCTCCACGTCGAAGTCGAGATAGCCGTGCACGAGCCGTACCTCGTGGACGCGAAGCACCTCGCGGATCAACGACCGCCGCCGCAGCGCGTGGCGAAGCACCCTCCGCTCCGCCTCCGGCCAGTCGTCCAAGCGACGGATCATGCCGAGTTCCACCTCGTCGCCGTGCTCGTCCCAACCGCGAACCGACAGATACTCGTCGGGGTGCGTGGCTGGGAAGGTGCGGATCACGAACACGACGGCCGGCATGCCTCCGTCGGTCGTGCCGAGCTCGATTCGCTGCTGATCGCCGATGTGGAAGCGATGCCGCGTTGGATCGAGCCACACGAGCCCCGCCGGGGGGACGGGCTCGGCGGCGTCCTGCACGGGCTGGTCCGTCTCGGCGAGGAGCGTGTCGACCGTGGGCTGCTTCGTCACCTGGGTCTGGATGCGGACGAGCCGCGCGTAGACGCCATCGGCGGCGAGGAGCGCGGCGTGCGTCCCCTGCTCGACCAGCCGGCCGCGATCGAATGCCAGGATCCGGTCGGCGTTGCGGAGCGTCGACAGCCGGTGGGCGATCGCGATCGTGGTGCGACCCCGCACGAGCACGGCGAGCGCCTCCTGGATCGCCTTTTCGGCCTCCGCGTCGATGTTGCTCGTAGCCTCGTCGAGCACGAGCACGCGGGGGTCGTAGAGCAGCGTGCGGGCGATCGAGAGCCGCTGCTTCTCGCCCCCCGAGAGGCCCGCTCCGTGCTCACCGAGGAGCGTCTCGTAGGCCAGCGGCTGCCGGCAGAGGAAGTCGTGGGCGCCGGCCGCCTTCGCGGCGGCGAGCCCCTGCTCGATCGTGGCCTCGGGACGCCCGTAGGAGAGGTTCTTCCAGATCGTGCCCCGAAACAGGAAGGAATCCTGGAACACGATCCCGAGCCGCTCGCGGAGATCCCGCGACGAGAGCTGGCGGATGTCGTGGCCGTCGACGGTGATCGAGCCCTCCTGGACGTCGTGAAACCGGGCGAGCAGGTTCACCAGCGTGCTCTTGCCGGAGCCCGAGCGGCCCACGATCCCGACCATCTCGCCGGGCGCCACCTCGAAGGAGACGTCGTGCAAGACCGGCTGGTTGCGGTCGTAGCCGAACGTCACGTTGGCGAAGCCGATCGCGCCGCGGACGTCGTCCCAGGCCTCCGGCGTCGCCGGTTCGCTGACGACCACGGGCGTGTCGAGGAGCTCGAGCACCCGCTTGCTGCCGGAGAGGAAGCTCGTCAGCCAGGTGGTGAAGTTCGACAGCGCCCCCAGAGGCGCGTAGAACATCGCGAGGTAGGCCAGGAACGCGATCAGCTGGCCGAGCGTCATGCTCCCGCCGATCACGTCGCGACCGCCGACATACCACACGATCAGCCCGCCGAGGCTAAACACGATCTGCATCGACGCCGCGTAGGTGGTATTGGTGTGCTCCACCCACTGCCGCCAGCGGCGGAGGTGGTCGCTGGCGCCGTGGAAGCGGTCGAGCTCGCGGGTCTCCTGGGCGAAGGCCTTCACCACGCGAATCCCGGAGAGCATCCCGGAGAGCGTGGTCATCTGCTTGCTGGCGGCGTCCCAGAGCCGGTAGTGCCGCGGGTAGACGTGCCGCCAGAAGATCCACGAGCCGAGGACCACCAGCGGCACCGGGATCAGCGTGAACGCGGCGAGCTTCGGATTGATCCAGACGAGCATCGCCCCCACGGCGACGAGCTGCACGATCTGCAGGAGGAAGCCCCCGGTGATCTGGTGCATGAGCCCGTGCAGCACTTCGCTGTCGTGGGCCACGCGGCTGATCATCGATCCCACCTGGTGGCGGTCGTAGTAGGCGACCGAGAGTCCCTGCAGCTTGCGGACCATTTCCTCGCGGAGGGCCGACGTGATGCCCGAGCCGATGGCGGTGGTGAGCCGCCCCTTGATCACTCCGACGACCGCGAGGAGCACCCGCGAGAACGCCAGCGCCAGCACGACGACGAGCAGCGCCGTCTTGAAGTCGGGCGCGGTTCCGCCGGCCTCGCCGGCCTTGGCCGAGAGGATGTCGTCGACCATGTACTGCTGGAGCTTGGGCGGCACGAGCTCCGCGACCACGCCCACGAACGTGAGCAGGCAGAGGGCGACCGACCCGCGGGCGTAGGGGGCGAGCAGGCCGCCGACGCGCCTGAGAATCTGGCCCTTCTGCAGGCAGCGGGGGCAGGCATCCTCGACGGCCTGCAGGCGGAGGCCGCAGCTGCCGCAGGCCGGCGGGTCGAGCGGCCCGTCGAGGCCGTCGAGCACTCCCGGAAGCCCGGCCGCGAGGCGTTCCCGCGACCGCTCGAGCGCTCGCGACACCTTGTGGAACCGGGTCGCCAGGGCGTTGGAGTAGCGGACGAGGTCGATCCAGGCGCCGCCGGTGCGCACCTGCAGCGAGCCGCCGCCGACCCCGGCGGTGGTGCGGACGCGTTCCACCGTCGGCCAGGCGACCGCCCGCAGGGTCTCGCGGCCATCGGTCGCCGCCACGTGGTCGGGCGTGACGACGAGCCACTCCTCGGCCGGCTCGCCGCCGAGCGCGACGTCGGTATCGACCGAGAGCAGGACGGGCCGGTGGTTGAGTCCGGCCGCGTCGAGCCGGCGGTGCACGTGCTCGGGCATCACCGGCCGTAGCCCGCCGTCGGTCGCCGTCGTATGCTCCTGCGTGTGAGCGGTCGTCGTGATCGCAAGGTCCTTCAGCGGCGGTCGTCGAGGAGGGTGTCGTCCATGATCTACGAGCGTATGCGAGCGGCGGTTCGGCGTGCCATCCGGGGGTCGGCGATTGGCCTGGCGGTGCTCGCCGGGGCCGGGGCCTGGGCCGCCGAGGAGGGGTTCACGAGCCTATTCGACGGCACCTCGCTCGCGGGCTGGCAGGCCAACGAAAATGCCGGCAGCTGGTCGGTGAAGGACGGGGCGATCGTCTGCAAGGGACCGCGGAGCCACCTGTTCTACGTGGGGGCCGACCCGGCCGACCCGGCCCAGTTCCGCAACTTCCACCTCAAGGCCGAGGTGCTGACGAGGCCGGTCTCCAACTCGGGCATCTTCATCCACACCGCCTTCCAGCCCGACGGCTGGCCGGCCCGGGGCTACGAGGTGCAGGTCAACAACTCGCAGCAGGATCCGGTCCGCACCGGCAGCCTCTACAACGTGGTCAAGACCTTCACGCCCCCGGCCAAGGACGACACCTGGTTCACGATCGAGGTCGTGGTCAACGGCAAGGCGGTGGGCGTGAAGGTGGACGACACGGTGCTCTACGAGTTCGTGGAGCCGGAGGGAGCGACCGGCACGCGGAGACTCTCCGAGGGCACCTTCGCCCTCCAAGCCCACGACCCGGGCAGCGAGGTCCACTACCGCAACCTCCGCGTGAAGCGGCTCCCGTAACGCGACGCATCGCCTGGCGAGCACCCCGGACTGCCTGCTCAAACGGCCACGGGAGCCGCCCGGGGAACCGCTCCGTCGTCGGCTGGTTTTGCGAGTTCGCCTCCCCAACGGAATGGCTCCGGCGTCACGTGGCGCAAAACGCGCCGGCTCCTCCGCGAACCCCCGGACGGCTCCCAGATCGACTGGAACGCCGCTGGAAATGGTGCGGAGCACGGTCGACATGGCTGCATTTTTCTGCCGGTCGTGCCGATAATAGCGGCGGTGCGGGCTGCGCTGGCGTGGGGCCGGAGGCCGCCCGCGACGCGATACGGGAGGGTTCATGGTCACCGCGAAACTGCCGGCCGGAATCAAGAGCGACATCACCCAGTGCATCGGCCGCACCCCGCTGGTGCTCCTGCGCCGGGTGACGGAAGGCTGCGTCGCGACCGTCGCCGGCAAGATTGAGAACATGAACCCGCTCTGGAGCGTGAAGGACCGGATCGCTGGCGCGATGATCGACGCGGCCGAGCGCGAGGGGAAGATCGGCCCCGACACCGTCATCATCGAGCCCACCAGCGGCAACACGGGAATCGGCCTCGCCTACGTGTGTGCGGCCCGCGGCTACAAGCTTCGCGTGACCATGCCGGAAAGCATGAGCCTGGAGCGGCGGCGGATGCTCAAGGCCCTCGGTGCGGAACTCGTGCTCACGCCGGCTGCCGAGGGGATGCCCGGTGCCGTGCGGCATGCCGAGGACATCTCGCGGTCGAGCACGCAGTTCTTCATGCCCCAGCAGTTCAAGAATCCCGCCAACCCCGAGGTGCACCGACGGACGACGGCCGAGGAGATCTGGGCCGACACCGACGGGCAGGTCGACATCGTCGTCTGCGGTGTCGGCACCGGCGGCACGATCACCGGCGTGGGCGAGACCCTCAAGAGCAAGAAGCCCGGCGTGAAGGTCGTGGCCGTCGAGCCGGCCAACAGTCCGGTGATCACCCAGAAGCTCTCCGGGCAGCCGATCAAGCCCGGCCGCCACACCATCCAGGGCATCGGCGCCGGCTTCATTCCCGACATCCTCAACCTCGACGTGATCGACGAGGTGGTGAGGGTCGACGACGAGGACGCGATGGAGACCGCGCGGCAGCTCGCCAAGCGGGAGGGGCTGATGTGCGGCATCAGCTGCGGCGCGGCCGCCTGGGGCGCCCTGCACGTGGCCCGCCGTCCTGAGAATGCCGGCAAGCTCGTGGTCGTGGTGCTGCCCGACCTCGGGGAGCGCTACCTCTCCACGCGGCTGTTCCCCGAGTGACCGTCCGTCAGCGGCGGCGTTGGGCGAAGAGCCAATCGAGCACGGCCGGGTTCCGGTAGGCCGGCGTCCACGAGTCGTGGCCCACGTCCGGCAGCTCCGAGTAGATCGGCGTGCCGCCCGCGGCGACGACCGCCGCGATCATCGACCGCGACAGCTCCGCCGGCACGAGCGGGTCGTCGCTGCCGTGGAAGCACCACAGGGGCAGCGCGACGAGCCGCCCGGCCACCGCTGCGTCGCCTCCGCCACAGATGGGCAGCGCGGCGGCGAACCGCTCGGGGCTTCTGCAGGCGAGGTCCCAGGTGCCGTAGCCGCCCATGGAAATCCCGGTGAGGAAGACGCGGGCGGGATCGGCGGGCTCCATCGCCAGGACGGCGTCGAGGGCGGCCACGGCCGCGGCCAGATCGGCAGTCGGCCGCTCGGCCAACGGCAGGGGGCGCTTCAGCTTCCAGTCGATCTCGGCCCACGCATGGTCCTTGCGGCACTGCGGTGCGATCAGGAAGCAGGGGTGACGGCGGCGATTGCCCGCCTCGCTCATCCACTGGGGAAGGAACGTGAGCTGGGCCTCGTTGTCGTCGCCGCGTTCCCCGGCGCCGTGCAGGAAGAGCACCACGGGATGGCGGACACCCGGCTGCGGCGCCTCGGGCCGCAGGAGACGGTAGCGAAACTCGACCGGGCGACCGTCGTCGTCGACACTGACGCTCCGTTCCTCGAAGGCATCCACCACAGCATCCTCGACGGCGGGCGACGGCTTCATCACCAGGGCGAGCCCGATGGCGAGCAGCGTCGTCGCGAACCCCCGGTCCACCATCTCACTCCTCCGCGGCCGAATCGCCGACGGCGAGCCTGACCCGCCGTGGCATCGTCATCCGGGCGAACATGCCGAGCGCCCCGTTGGGAAGACCGAGGAACTCGAGCTGCTCGAACCAGCCGGGAATCTCGGCGGCGAGCTTGCCCACCCGGGTGCCCCGCAGGTCGAGCCGCCTGAGCCCCTTGAGCTCCTTCAGCTGCAGCAACCCCTCGTCGGTGACCGCACCGCCCACCAGATCGAGCACGGCGAGATCCTTGAGCGAGTCGGCCCGGAAGCCGAGCAGGATGGCGAAGACGTCGTCGGCCCGGCCATTGGACAGCCTCACCGCCACGAGCTTGTCGGCCACGTGGCCGAAGTCCTCGCCGAACGATCGCCGCAGCCAGTCGGTCTCCTCCATCTCGATGCTGCCGCCCCGCTCGATCGTCTCGCTGGCCACCTCCTGCTGCTGGGCGTAGGCGTCGATCTTCGACGCCAGCCACTCGAGCTTGCTGGCCTTGAACTTCACGTAGTCCGTGGCCTCGTCGAACGCCTTCTGCAGCCTGATGAAGGCCTGCGGGTCGCCACCCCGGTCTGGGTGGGCGGTCTTCGCCAGAGCCATGTAGGCCTGCTTCACATCCTCGAGCGTGAGCGGGGGACGGAGCCCCAGAATCGCCAGGCACTCGGGCACCTGCAGGTCGGAAGACGGGGCGGCGTGCGACATATGGGCGCTCTGGGGAAGGGACGGGGGCAGACTACGCGACGACGACGCGGCCGTCCATCGACCGCCCATCGGCTCGCCTTGATCGCGGCGGCCGGATTGCCTATCTCAACAGTCGGCCGCAGGCGGTGGAATCCGCCCGAACGCGGCGACCAAGGAGGGCTCCCATGGCTGCGGATGCGTCGAGGTGGGGTGTCGCGCGCGAGGTGGCCGCGGCGGCGGTGATTGTCGCGGTCGGCGTCGGTTGGCGGCTGCTGACCGGTTCGCTCGCGGCCGACGCCACGCCCCCGCAGCAGGCGGCCGCACCCGCGGGGGCCGGGGCGAAGCCCGCCGCGCTCGTCAACGGCGCGGAGGTCATGGCCGATGAACTCGCGGCCGAATGCCTCGGCCGCTACGGCGCGGGCATCCTGGAAACACTCGTCAATCGACGGATCATCGAGCAGGCCTGCCGGCAGCATGGAATCACCGTGACGCCGCAGGATGCCAGCGTCGAAATCGACGCGATGGCCCGCCGCTTCAGCGTGCCCCGCGACAAGTGGCTGGAGATGATCCAGCAGGAGCGCGGCATCACCGCGAAGCAGTATGCCGACGACATCGTCTGGCCGATGCTCGCGCTGCGGGCGCTCGCCCGCGGCACGGTCGAGCCGACCGACGACGAGATCCGGAAGGCGTTCGAGAACCGGTTCGGCCCCGCCGTGAAGGCGCGGATCGTGGCCTGTCGCACGCGGTCGGAGGCCGAGACGGTGCGCAAGCAGGCGATCGCCGCGCCGGAAGAGTTCGGATCGCTGGCGCGGCAGCACTCCGCCGACGTCGGCAGCGCCAGCGCCAACGGCTGGGTCGAGCCGATCCGGATGCACTCCGGCGATCCCGCCTTCGATCGGGCCGCCTTCACGCTGCCGGAAGGAGGCATCTCCGACGTGGTGCAGGTGGGCGACCAGTTCATCGTGATCAAGTGCGAAGGCCGGCTCCCGCCGGCGGGGGCGACGCTCGAGGAGGTGAAGCCCCAGCTCGCCGAGGAACTCCGCGATCGGAAGAGTCGGCAGGCGTCGAGCGAGGTGTTCAAGCGGCTCCAGGAGGCTTCGACGATCGAGAACGTGATGAACGACCCCGCCAAGGCGGCCGCGCGGCCGGGAGTCGCGGCGCTCGTCAACGGCCACCCGGTGACGATCGAGGAGGTGCAGGCAACCTGCCTCGACCGGCACGGCCGCGAGGTCGTGGAGGTGCTGGTCACCCGCAGGCTGGTGGAGCAGGCCCTCGGCAAGCAATCGCTCTCGGTCACCCAGGCCGACATCGACGCCGAGATCGCCCGTGCCGCCACGCAGATGGGATTCACCAAGGCCGACGGCACGGCCGACACGGCCGCCTGGCTCGATCGGGTGACCCGCCAGGAGAAGGTGCCGCTGCGGCACTACCTCGACGACGTCGTCTGGCCGACGGTGGCCCTCAAGAAGCTCGTGGGCAGCGTGCCGGTGTCCCAGGACGATCTCGACCGCGCCTTCGCGGCCACGTTCGGCCCGCGGGCCAAGTGCCGAATCATCGTCCTCGACAACCAGCGGCGGGCCCAGGAGGTCTGGCAGCTGGCGAGGCAGAACCCGACCCCTGAGCATGTCGGCACGCTCGCCGAAACCTACTCCGTCGATCCCACCACGCGATCGCTCCGCGGCGAGGTGCCGCCGCTCCAGCGCTGGGGCGGCCAGCCGACGCTCGAGCGGGAGGCGTTCGCCCTCAAGCCGGGCGAGCTCTCGGGCGTGGTGCAGATTGCCGACCGGTTCATGGTGATCTTCTGCGAGGGCTTCACCGAGCCCGCGAAGGTGACGTTCGCGGAAGTCCGCGATGAACTCTACGACGACATCTTCGAGAAGAAGCAGCGGATCGAGATGGCCCGCCACTTCACCCACCTCCGTGAATCGGCCACGATCGACAACTTCGTCGCGGGCACGAGCCAGTCGCCCACGCCGCCGGCCCGCCGCGGCGGCGGCATGCCGGGCACGACGCTCTCCAAGGCCGAGGCGGCCGACCTCGCCACTCCCCGGGCGGGCAGCGTCAAGGCGGCTGGTCGGGGCGTGGTCCCCGCGGCTCACCAGGCGCCGGCGCCACGGTGACGAAGCCCTACGGGGCTGGCATCTCCCACACCGTCTGCAGGGATACTCCCTCCGGCGTGCCC
>CAXNJC010000029.1:0-9096 GCA_964202525.1 Pirellulales bacterium | reverse complement strand
GCCGTCGAGTCGGCGGTCGTGAAGAACCCACCCGTGAACGCGTCTGAGGCGGAGAGCGTGGGCACACCGAGAAACAGCCGGATCACGTTGGTGGACGCGAGCGACACGGGCAGCGGGGTGGCCGCCGTGAGCCGCAGCACGTCGTTCTCGCTATTGGTCGGCGAGAACCACACGGGCTCGGCGTTGGCCGTGGCGAACGAGAACTCAAAGGCGGTCGCCGGGGCCGCCGTCACGCTGGTCGCCGTGAGAATGCCGGCGGCCCCCAGGTCGCCCACGGGCGAGATCGTGCCCGGTCCGGACACGCCGCCGACCGTGCCCGATCCGTCGAGCGTGCCGCCAGCGAGGGCCACGGATGCTTGCGCGTAGTCGCCCGTGAACCGGGCCACGGCGTTCACCCGTGGCGCGATCGTGCCGGCGAAGGTGTTGCCCGTGGCCGAGCCGAACACCACGCGGCCGGTGTCGGCGCCGGGCACGGTGCTCGACGCCACGAGCGCGAGCGTCGAGCCGGCCGCGCCCGACAAGCCGCCGAGCAGAGCGATGTCTTCGGTGGTCGGATCGAGAGGATCCGGAGTGGTGTCGTTGGTGATCGCGATCCGAGCCGACCCGGAGACAAGGAGCGGGTTGACGAGTTCGACGTCGTCGCCCTGCCCTTGCGTCAGCACTCCGCCACGGAGGTTCACGGTGGCCGCACCGCCGGCGAAGGCGTAGGTGCGGGCGTTGGAGGCGAGCCGGAGCGTGCCGGCCGACTCGACGTCCACCGCCGCCGTGGCGGTGGGCACGCCGTTGAAGTGCACCGCCAGCGTGCCCCGCTGGACGATGGTCCTGCCCGTGTAGTCCTTCACGGCTCCGTCGGCGAGCGTCTGGGTGGAGGCATCGAGCCGTTGCACGCCCACGCCCGAGGAATCGACCACGAGGTCGCCCGTGCCGCTCAGGAATCCGTCGAATACCGCGTCGGTGCTTCCCGAGATGCCGATCGTGAGGGCGGAGCCAATCCGCACGGTGCCGAGCCCGGAGATCCCGTTGACCGTCTCGGCAAACCCGTCGAAGTTGGCGGTCATGAACCGGGCCACCGACAGCCGTGACGCGTCGGGCACGACGTTCGATGCCACGGCCCGCAGGGTGCCCTCCGCCACGCTTGTCGGCCCTGTGTAGTCGTTGGCAGTGCTCGAGAGCACGACGGTGCCCCCGCCGGCGATGCCGAGCGGCGATGCTCCGGTAAGGCGGGCCGCAATCGTGGCCGTGCCGCCGGTCGCCACCTGGATCGTGGATGTGGCGACGGAGCCGCCGGCGTTCGCCAGCACATGGCCGCTCGTGCGGAAGTCGAGCACCGTCGCCGCGACCGGGGAGGCTACGGCGATCGTGCCCGCCGAGCCCGTGAACACGGCCCCGCGACCGTCGGTCCACGTGGTCGCCGCGACGGGCGACTCTGTGGGCGACCAGCGGGCCGCGGTGGTGTTCCAGGTGCCGCTGCCGCCGAGCGTCGAGCCGTTGCCGGTCCAGAACAGGTTCACGACCGGGGACGCCACGACCGCAATGCCAGGCGAGCCAACGTTACTCGGCGTGGTGGCGGTGGAATAGGCGTCGGCGAGACCGGGCACGCTCACCGTGCCGAGCGCGGCGGTGGCGGCGACACCCGCCGAGTCGTAGCTCCAATAAAACGTCGATCCACCGGTGGCTGCACCGAAGGCGGTCCGCGTGACCTCGGTGGCGTCGGAGCGGAACACGATCACGCCGTCGCCGCCGGAACTGAAGCTCGCGCCCGAGCCGACGTACGTCGCCACTTTCGGATTCCGGATGTTGCCGGAGTTCGACCCAAGATTCCAGAACGACTGGAAGGCAGGCACGTCGGTCGTCGGCACCGCCGACTCGAGGAACACGGCTGACTCACCGGGGCTGATGGTCGTCCACGCCGCCTCGGCGCCGACCGCAAACGGCACGAGCGCGAGCGAGCTCGCAAAGGAATACGAGTTGTCGTCCATCCGCCAGCCGGTGATGTCGACGGCCGAGTCGCCGTAGTTGGTGAGCTCGAACCAATCGGCGGTGCCGCCCACGCCGCTGGAGCTCATCACTTCCGTCACCCGGATGATCGCGGCGGCATTCGCAGCCTGTGCCAGGGACAAGGCCGCCAACAGGAATGCCGCGGACGAGCGACGGAACCGTGCGAGCATGGGAGGAACTCCGGGGTCGGGGATGGGTTCGATCGGGGAAATTCGGAACGCACCGTCGGCAGGATTCAGCGGGCCGGCGAGCCGGCCGTCGCGGCTGCGAGCGGCTCGGCGAGGGTGACGAGCCAGAAGCACGTGCGGGGCGAAGCGGCGTCGGCCCGCTTCCCGACGCCGAAGTCGTCATCGTTGACGAGCAGCAGGCGACCGGCATCGACGACTACGAGGCCTTCGAGCTTGATCGAGCCCTTCCGGTCGTGGCCGAGCACGTCGCGCTGCATCGACGCCAACCGCGGTCCGAGGTCGGCGACGAGCCGCTTCCGGGCCGGCTCGATGCCCGCTGCCGTAAGGTCGCGGATGGGCTCCACCGGGTCGGATCGCCCGAGGATGTCGGTCGCGCCGGCGAGATCGAGGCGATAGAGACGGGCCAGGCCACCGTCTGCCTGCTCGAGGACCACGAGCACGCCGTCGGCGGCGGTCGCCATCGCGCACAGTTTGCCATCGTCCGGCGGGCAGCCGCGGCGGAGGTACTCGGGGTTGGCGGGGTCTCCCAGCCGGTAGACGTGCTCGGCCACGGGGCGGCCGGTCGCCGCATCGACCACGAGCAGCCGGACGTTGCCGGAGGCTCGCGCCGCTCCTTTCCCAGGATGCTCGAGCGGGCTCTGCAGGAGCGCGTACACGCGCGTCGCATCGGGCGAGATCGCGAGCGCCTCGAACCCGCGGTTATCGCGGCGGTCGGCGAGCGCCGCCGGAAGATCGTCGATCACCCGCGTGTCGGCGGCGGCGAGCGCGGCACCGGTGGGCACGTGCCGCTCGCGAATCCGGCCGTCGGCACCGATCCTCAGCAGCGACGGCCGATATTCCTCGCATGCCCAGTAGCCCTCGCCGCATGGCACGAGCCCCTCGGTGTCGATGCCATCGGGACTCGCAGCCAGCGGCGACCGGCCATCCGCCTCGAGCATCGGCTCGTCGCGGCCCACGCCGTTCGGCCGGCCGTTCGCCGGCCGTCCGGAGGCACCCGTCAGCGGGAGCACCGCGGTCGGGCTCACGGTCGCACCGCGGGAGGCGAGATCGATCTCGAACGTCACGATCGAGGGCACGAACCCCGGCGTTAGCAGCGTTCGTCGGCTCACCCCCTCCGAATCGGCGGTGCCGTTGGGGCCGCGGTCGGTGATCGCGGCCACGGTGAGCCGCTCCGGCGTGGCTCGGCCGGTGACGGCGAGGTCGCTGAGCCCGCCGAGCCTCCAGCCGCCGGACGACTCGGGCAGCGGCGCGTCGGCGGCGACGGCGACCAGTTCGACGACGGGGGCCGCGGAAGCGTCCGCCACCGCGCGGGAGGCCAGCGACGCGAACGCCATCATGCCCACGGCCGCCGCTCCGACCACCGGCAGCCGCATCACGGCACCTCGGCGGTCTCGCCGCCCGACCGGGTCACGAGCGCGCAGAACGTCCGCAGGTCGACCGAGTCCCCCAGCATGCGGGTGGAGCCGTCGCCGAACACGACCGCGATGCCGGCCGGATGGAAGGAGTAGCACTCGCCCTCGTTCGTGGCGTTCATCGGCGTGCCCGAGCCCGGCATGGCGCCCTTCATGGTCGCCTGCGAGGCCCGCGCCGGGTCGATCGAGTCGAGCTTGAAGGGGCCGAGGCTGTCGGCCCACCCGCAGCCTTGGTCGTAAATGGCCGGCCCGGTCGGCAGCGACCACTGGCGTCCCATCCGGTAGGTGAAGGGCCGCCCCGCCGACTCCACGAGCAGCATCGTCTTCGAGAGTCCATCGGTGACCTGCCGTGCGGTGGTGACGGCATCCTTGGCGAGAAAACCAGCCGACCGCTCCTCCGTGGTGTAGGGATCAGGCGCGGCGAGCACGCCGCTCTTGACGCCGGTCATGGCCTCGTAGTCGGTGAACCCGAGCGGCTGCCGCAGCGACGTGATGGCCGGGCGGGCGCTGTCGCCGGGATCACTCGAGGCCTCGATGCGGGTGACGGTGGACCTGGGCGCCGCGACGGACGGGCACGTGTACACCTCGACCGGCTTCGCGGCGACCGCGAGGTTGCTGTCGGGACGGATGCCGAGGGTCGGGCTGGCCGGCTGGGCGGGGGTGGAGTTGCTCGTCGTGTCGTACCAGTGCTTGTCCCACGAGTAGGCATCGGCCGCCCCCTTCTCCTCGAGAAAGGGCATCACCAGGATCCGCCACGAATGCTCCTTGCCCTGGGGATTGCCCCGCGGCTTGGGATTCATCGCCGCGACCCGAGCCGAATACATCGCAGCCGGAAAGAACTTCTTGGCATCGTTGCAGGTCTGAAAGCCGAGGCCGAGTTGCCGCATGTTGTTGAGGCACTGCATCCGCCGGGCCGACTCCCGCGCCGACTGTACGGCGGGCAGCAGCAGCCCGATCAGCACAGCGATGATCGCGATCACGACCAGCAGTTCGACGAGCGTGAAACCGCTACGGGAGTGTGGTGCGATCAGGCGGCGGACGCGCGACGACCGATTCATCAGGCACCTCGACCGAAGACGAAGGTTGCGGACTGAGCGAGAACGATGATCCGCCCATTCGACGCGGGCATGGAGTATCGCCACTCGCCGTCCATACGCTCGCCCAGGCAGTGTGTTCGCTGATTTGTGTTAGGATTTCGTGAGCGGTCGTTTCCACCGTCCGGCGAAACATTTCGCAGACTCTGCGAAGCGTTTCGCCACAATCGCGAAACGCGAGCGCCGGGCACGCCCAGCGAAGGCTCGCTTTTTCGGCGAACTCGCGATTCTGGCACCGGGAACCGGTGGCGTTGGGTGCCACACGAAGTTCTCACGCACGGCGGCATGCCATTCGCAGGTGGGGCTGGTCGCTGGCGAGTACCCGTCCCAACCCTCCTTGGATGTTCCATCATGTCGTTTTCCACCCGACTGTTCGCAGCCCTTCTGGTCTGTGGCGTTGCCGCGTTCGCTCCATCGTCCGCCCTCGCCCAGGGCTCCACGCTCCGCGTGACCGAGGCGATGAGTTCCAGCGGCGTGGGTGGCACGTCCGACTGGTGGGAGGTTACCAACTTCGGGTCGTCGGCCGTCGACATCACCGGCTGGAAGTTCGACGACAGCAGCTTCGCTTTCGCAAACTCGGTGGCTCTCAACGGCGTGACCAGTATCGCGGCGGGCGAGTCGGTCGCGTTTATTGAGACCACCACGCTCGACTCCGGCTCGGCGGCGACCCAGGTGTCGGCGTTTCGCAGTTTCTGGGGCGGCACGGCGAACCTCGCCCAGGTCGGCTACTACGCCGGTTCGGGCATCAGCTTCTCGTCGAACGGTGACGGGATCGTGATGTTCAACGGGACGGGCACGGAGACGACCCCGCGGGTTACGTTCGGGGCCGCGACCACCGGCTCGACCTTCTACTACGCGTACGACGCCGCTGGCGATCCCACGACCAGCCCGAACACGAACGCCATCGTGAGCACGGTGGGCACGCTCGACGGCCAGGTCACGTTTGCGTCGGCGTCCCTGGTCCCGCAGAACATCGGCTCGCCCGGCACCGCCATCACCGCCGTGCCCGAGCCGTCCACGGTGGCCACCCTCGCCTGCGGTGGCCTGCTCGGCCTGGGCTTCGCGGCTCGCCGCCGCCGCCTCGAGAGCTGAGGCAGGTCCGGCCCCTGCCGCCCTCGAGTCGACAGCCTCTGCACGGCCCTTCGCCGCGGGCTCCGGGCGAAGGGCCGTGGTGTTTTGCGATCACCTCGCAGCAGTTTCGACGGCCGTGTTCATCATCCCCTCATGAGCGGCTGGCAAACTGCCCACCATCCGCGATACTGCGTCGCGGCGGATCCAGCTGATCTCCCCTCCCCTCTCTCCGGAGTGACGAGCCATGCGTTCGATCCCCTGCCCGCGTCCCCGCCTTGCTGCCCCTGGTTCGGCCCGGTGCGCACTCGTGCTTGCTGCCGCAGCCGTCATCGCCGGAGGAGTCGAACGCCATGCCCACGGCGACGTGCTGGCAGGCTGGGACTTCAGCACCCTCGTTTCTCCTGCGATCGGCGCCAACAACTGGGGGCCGTCGCCGTACGCGCCGGCCACGACGGCAGCGAACCTTTCGGTCGTCGGCCTCACCCGCGGTCCTGCCGTGAGCGCCTACACGACCGGCACGTTCACGGCGGCGTCTCGGGCCTGGGGGGGCAACAACTGGTTGAACAGCGGCACCGCTGCCGACTCGCTCGATGCCGCCGTCGCGCGAGGCGCCTACATCACGTTCGGCTTCACGGCGACGGACGGCTACGCACTCTCCTTCTCGGACGTGTCGCCGTACAACGTGCGGCGATCGAGCACCGGGCCGTCGCTGGGCCAGTGGCAGTATCAGGTCGGCAGCGGCGCGTTCTCCAACATCGGTTCGCAGCTGACGTGGGGCTCGACCACTTCGGGCGCAGGAAACAGTCAGGCCACGATCAGCCTTTCGGGGATCACCGATCTCCAGAATGTGCCAGCCGGTACGCCGGTGACGTTCCGCATCGTGAACTACAACTCGGGCACCGCCGGGAGTGTGGCGGGCACGTGGTACCTCAACGATCCTACGGGGGCCGCGACGAATGACTTCGTGATCAACGGAGGGGTGACGGGTACGGGCGGCGGCAACAACCTCTTCTGGGACGGCTCATTGGGCTGGGCGTCCACCGCCGCAGCGGCCGGCGGATCCGGAACCTGGACCGACGGTGCCGACGGTTGGGATCCGGCGAAGACGGCCAACTTCGGCGGCGCGTCGGGAGTGGTGTCGGTGACATCTGCCTCGGCGGCGGCGGGGCTCGTCTTCACGACATCGGGGTACACGGTGACGGGCGGGAGCATCTCGCTCACGGGAGCGTCGATCGATTCCAACAGCATTTCGGTGGTCACCGGCAGCACGGCGACCATCAACTCGCCGATTGCCGGCATCGCGGGCCTCTCCAAGACGGGCGGAGGGACTCTGTCCCTGGGCGGCTCCAACGTCTTTTCCGGCGGAGTCAGGCTGACCGGAGGCTCCCTGGCGGTCGCCGCCGATGCGGCCCTTGGCGACGCCTCCAACGCCATCGAGCTCAATGGCGGCGTGCTCGCGGCCGCCGGGTCGCTGGATCTCGGCAGCCGAACTCTGTCCGGCATTTCCGGCGCTGCGGGGATCGGCGGGATCGACGTGCCTGCGGGAGAGACCGTCACCTCTGCCGGCCCGGTCAACCTGTCGTCGCTCTCGCTCCCCTCGAGCGGCACGCTGAACTTCAGTGGGGGCAGCACGAGCCTCGGCAGCATCACTGCCGCTGCCACCAGCGGCACGGCGGCGATTCTCGGGCCGATCGGGTTTGGCAACACCAATCGCACGATCAGCGTCGCGGCCGGCGGCACGCTCCTGCTCGATGGCGTGCTCACCAACAATGCCACGCTGTCGAAGCAGGGCCCGGGCACCTTGGTCGTGACCCAAGACAACTCGTCGACGCTGTCGCGGTTTCAGCTCGGGGTGGCCGCCACGACCGATGGGGGCACAATCCGGGTGGCCAACGGCGGCGCCCTCGGCGGCAACCAGACGTTTTTCAACTACGGCACCATCGAGGCGAGCGCGCCGATCACGATCGGCGGCGCCTTCGGAGGCCTGTCAGTCGGCGGGCGGACCGCAACGCCGGCACGCCTGGCGGGCGAGGCGATCGAAGTGACCGGTTCGATCGGCTTCTTCGGAAGCGGATCGCCGGGGCCGATTCGCCTGACGATCGACAACGCATCGACCTTCTCGGCCGTCATGGCCGGCGGCACGACGTCCAACATCACGGGCCTGACGCTTGGTGGAACCGGGTCGTTGCGGCTCAGTGGCGACGGCTCCGGCCTGACGCTCCCGGTGCGGCTGGCCGATTCCCTGCGGGCCAGCGTGGTGAGCGATCCAGCCGTTTTCGGCGGTGGCGTCGTCACCGGCGGGTTTACGGTGGGCAACGGGGCCCGGCTCGGGGGCAATGGCACGATCGGCGAGCTCGTGATCGAGTCCGGCGGTACGCTCGAGCCCGGCACGAGTCCCGGCACGCTGACGACGACGGGGGCGGCGGTGTTTCAGTCTGGCGGCAACTACAACTGGCAGCTCTTTGACGCGACCGGCACGGCCGGGAGCAGCTGGGACGTGCTGGGCGTTGGAGGAGCCCTCGACCTTGCAGCGACGTCGGCCGATCCGTTTCGTATCAACCTGTGGACGCTGTCCGGCACCGGGCCGGATGTGTCTGGCAGCGCCGCCAACTTCGACCGCAACCAGAACTACTCGTGGACGCTCGCGAGCGCGGCGGGCGGCATCAGCGGCTTTTCGGCAGACAAGTTCGTCGTCGTCACCTCGGCCACCAACGGTACGGGCGGATTTGCCAACGCCGTCACCGGCGGCGCCTTCTCGCTCGCCCAGAGCGGCAACGATCTGAATCTCGTGTTTACGGCCAATGTCGGCCCCAGCGTGATCACGATCGACGTGCCGAGCGGCACGCAGACGCAAACCCAGGCCGGCTACCCCACGCTCTCGGGCTCGATCCCGGTGGTGAAGACCGGGGCCGGCACGCTCGTGCTCGACCAGGCCAACACGCTCTCGGGCTCCACGACCGTGCAGGGGGGCGTGCTCCAGCTCGCCAATGGTTCGGCGCTCTCGGCGAGCCGGCTGGTCGTCGTGGCCGGTGGCACGGGCCAGGTGGCCCCGTATCTCTCCACGAGCGTGGCGAGCCTCGACCTCGCCAGCGGCAACGGTCTCGTGGACCTCACCAACGGCTTCCTCACGATCGCGGGCGGGATGACGTCCACGGAACTCGTGGCCGAGATCCTCGAGGGCCGTGGCGACGGCTCGTGGACCGGCACCTCGGGCATCACCTCGAGCGTGACCGCCGCGGAAGTGGCCGCGAGCGTGCCCCGCGCCGTGGGCTGGGTCGACAACGGCGACGGCTCGCTGTCGGTGGCCTACGCGGCCCCCGGCGACACCAACAT
>CAXNJC010000028.1:0-9124 GCA_964202525.1 Pirellulales bacterium | reverse complement strand
CGCCGGCTTGGCCGCCTGGGGAGGCGGGCCCGCAAGCGCGCACGCCGTCGAGGTGATGCGGGACATGGGAGCCGAGCTCGGCGGCCACGAAAGCCAGCCGCTGACCGAGTCGCTGGTCGCCGAGGCCGACGTGATCCTGACGATGACCGCCGCGCACCGGGCCGGCATTCTTGCGCAGTTTCCCGGGGCGGGCGGCCGCGTTTCCGTGCTCGCCACCGACCGCCGGGACGTCGTGGATCCGGTCGGCGGCTCCCTCGAAACCTACCGGAAATGCGCCGACCAGATCCGTGCGCACGTGGCGGCCCGAATCGCTACACTCGGAATCGAATCGACCGGCCGTTGACGGCCGGCAGTCGATCGAGGGATGCGAGGAGTTTCGGGACCCATGCGGATAGCAATCGGCAGCGATCACCGGGGTGTGGCGGCTCGCAAGCGGCTGGTCGGCCTCCTCGAACGGCTGGGCAACGAGGTGGTCGACTGCGGCTCCAACGGCGAGCAGGCGGTCGACTATCCCGACATCGCGGCCGATGTGGCCCGCCGGGTGAGCGACGGCACGGTCGAGCGGGGAATCCTCCTCTGCTGCACGGGCGTCGGCATGTCGATCGCGGCCAACAAGCTGCCGGGGGTTCGCGCCGCCACCTGCCACGACGAGGTGACGGCCGAGATGAGCCGCCGCCACAACGATCTCAACGTGCTCTGCCTCTCGGCCGAGCTGATCGGGCCGGACGTGCAGGACAAAATCATCCGCACGTGGCTGTCGACGCCCTTCGAGGGGGGGCGGCATGCCCGCCGTGTCGCCAAGATCGCGGCCCTCGAGCCTTCATGCGGCGACGCGACCCCGGGCGGTTGACCCGCGGGCGGCGGCCCGGCCCTGCCGACGGCGGCGGTGTGGCAAGACGGGCCGTGGCGGCAGGCCGCGGAGAGTCGTCACGTCGTAACGGTCGTGCCGACGGCAGGTGGCGAAAACCGGCGAATTGCCGCGGGGATTTCGTTGAAGCGGCGGCCGGCGTTGGTATCGTCGGGAGCATCCGGCCGGAGAAGGACGTGTGGTCCTTGGTCGGATCGAGCCCCCGAGGAACCCGCACGGCATGCCTCTCGCCCGACACCCCGACCCGGACGAAGTCGACTGCCTGATCCGGAACGGCGAACTGCGGACGGCCATCGAGCCCTATCTCGACGAGTCGGTCTGGGAAGTCGATTTCCGCAGCCTGTCCACCGAGGCCGAGAATCGGTTCCTCGAGTCGATGCTCGCCTGGGAGCTCGCGCCGCTGTCGCCGGTGGCCCGCTGGTTCACGCCGCAGCTGGCCCTCCAGCCCGCCTGCACGCTCGACGACATCCAACTGCACGAGCGGCTCTGGCAGACCATCGACGCGCTGTACGAGAAGCGGATCGTCCTCGACTTCACCGATCACCTCTCCGACCGCGAGTTCTACGCCCTGATCCGCCGCGACATCCTCCCGGCCAAGATCAAGCAGGTCGACCTGCCCGACAACTACGTCCACTGGGACTGCAGCGCCACCACCGACGGCGATCCGACTACCTGGCTCGTCTACTACGCCAGCGACGAGGAGCGTGAGGAATGGCGGTTGGAGGAGGGCCGTGACCCTCCGCCCAAGCGGGTTCCGGCGTACCCGCGGGCGCTCCCGGTCGCCCCCTGAGCCGACGAAAAGTTCCCCGCTGATCGGCGACCCGCCCGTTTCGCCGGGCCCTATGCTTCTTCATGGTCCCGCTCCGCTTCCGCCCGTGGAGGTCGCCATGTGCCACGTGTCGCGCTCGCTCGTCGTCGCCTGCCTGGTCGCCGCCGTGGCATCTCCGCCCGCGGTGGAGGCCGCGCCGCCCGATCAGATTCGCGCCGCGCTCGCCCGGGGCGCGTCGTTCCTGGTGGAGAAGAAGCAGGCGGTCGACGGCAGCTTTTCCGCCGAGGTCGGGCCGGCGGTCACCGCGCTGGCGGTGACGGCGCTGGTGAAGTCGGGCATGCCGGCCGACGCCGCACCCGTGAAGCAGGGGCTGGCCTACCTGCTCTCCTTCCAGCAGCCCGACGGTGGCATCTACGCCCCGGGCTCCCCCACCGCCAACTACGAGACCTCGATCGGCCTCCTGGCCCTCGCGGCCTGCAACGCCGACGGCTCGCTCGATGCCACGATCGCCGCCGCCGTGGCCTCCGTGAAGAACCTGCAGTGGGACGAGGGCGAGGGCAAGGGCGAAGCCGACTTGGCCTTCGGTGGCGCCGGCTACGGCAAGAAGTCACGGCCCGACCTCTCCAACACCCAGTTCATGGTGGAGGCGCTCCGCACCGTGGGCACGAGCGAGAACGACCCGGCGATCCAACGGGCCCTGGCCTTCGTCTCGCGGACGCAGAATCTCCCCGGCCCCCACAACACCGCCCCCTTCGCGGAGAAGAATCCGGACGGCGGCTTCTACTACACGCCCGCCGCCGGCGGCGAGAGCCAGGCGGGCACGACGCCCGAGGGGGGGCTCCGCAGCTACGGCTCCATGACCTACGCCGGCCTCAAGAGCATGATCTTCGCCGGTGTCACGAAGGACGATCCGCGGGTGAAGGCGGCGCTGGCCTGGCTCGAGAAGCACTACACCTTCGAGGAGAACCCGGGCATGGGCGATGCGGGGCTGTTCTACTACTTCCACACGGCCGGCAAGGCGCTCGACGTGTTGGGCGTGGAGTCGTTCACCTCGGCCGATGGCACGAACCACGCGTGGCGCGACGAGCTCTCGACCGCGATCATCACGCGGCAGCGTGAGGACGGCTCATGGAAGAACGGCAACGAACGGTGGATGGAAGGGGAGACCGACCTCGCCACCGCCTACGCCCTGCTGGCACTGTCGTACTGCCTGCCGAAGTAGTGGCACGTTCGCGCCGCTCCGCGTGCGCTCGAGGCAACGTGAGCTCTCGATGGCTTGGTGACTGCGCCGCAGGCGGCCGGTGGCATGCTCGCCGCCGGGGGGATTTGTGAGTTCGCTTCCCCAACGGAACCGAGCGGGCTCCATGTTGCACAAATCTCCCCGGCGGCTGCGCGTGCCCCCGATCCGCCTGCTGCCTGGGGGCGCTGCAACGAGGAGAGACGTGGGACCGCTTCAACGAGGAGTGAGCAGCCCGTCGGAGTCACGCGCAAGAGGCGGTGAGCTTTGTGCCTCGCGTGGGCCGCATGCTTCCGCGGGAGCGGATAACTCACAAAGCCCGCCGCCGATGAGCATGATCTCCGACGGGCGGCGCGGCATGCTTGGGCGAGGTTATCAGCCGCGGTGCCGGGGCTACGCGGCCTTGGCGGCGGCCTTGTAGAGATACGGATTCATCGTCGGGTCGTTGTACATCTTCATCTGGCGGAACACGCGGAGCGGGCGGGCGCCGGAGTAGATCTCCGCCAGGAGCCGGTCGGTGGCGCGGACGAGGTGTGCCCGCTGCTCGTCGAGCACCACCATGCGGGCCGCCGCCTTCTCGCGGTGCTCCTGGCTCGCATCCTTCCGCTCGATCTGCTCCCGCATGTGGTAGCGACGGAGTTCGAGGATCGAGAGCCGGTCGATCGCCGCACCCGGGGTCTCCGTGGCTGCCGGGGCCGTGGGCGCGGCCGCGATGCCGCGGGCCGCGAGGTCGGCCATGAGCCAGTCGTCGACCTTCTCGATGCAGTCATTGCGGAGCTGGTTGTAGCGGTCGATCGCCCGCTTCACCTGCGCGATCCGGCCGTCGGTCACCGCCGGCGAGCGGGCGATGTCCTCCTCGTGCCAGAGCAGGAAGTTGTAGCGGTGCAGGTCGCAGATCCTGCCCCGGAGGCCCTCCTCCGTGTGCTCCGGCTCGAAGTGATGCCAGTGATCGACGAGGTGCGTGAGCAGGGAATCGATCGTGGCCATCTCGACGGGACCGGCGGCGGGCTTGGGCATGCAGAAAACTCCTGCGGAACGGCGTGGACTGAAAGGGGGCGGGTCAGGCGGCACGAAGCACGAGGCAGAGATTCGAGCCGCCGAAGCCGAACGAGTTGCTGGCCGCCACGCGGATCGTCCGCGGCCGGGCGACGTGGGGCACATGGTCGAGCACACATCCGGGATCGGGGTGATCGAGGTTCACCGTGGGGGGCGCCGCCTGCCGGTCGATGGCGGCGAGGCAGGCGAGGGCCTCGAAGGCGGCGGCTCCGCTGATCAGGTGGCCCGACATGCTCTTCGTCGAACTGACGGGAATGCCGTCGGCTGCCGGCCCGAGCGCCATGCGGATCGCCCCGGCTTCGGCCACATCGCCGACGGGCGTGCCCGCGGCATGGGCGTTGACGTAGTCGACCTCGTCCGGGGCGACCCCCGCATCGGCCAGGGCGGCGACGATGGCCCGCGCGGCATGGACCGGGTCGGTGCTCGGGATCACCATGTGCAGGCCGTCGCTCGACATGCCCACGCCCGCGAGCTCCCCGCGGATGTGGACGCCCCGCGCTGCTGCCGCCGAGCGCCGCTCGAGCATGAAGAATGCCCCCCCTTCGCCCATCACGAAGCCGTCGCGGTCGCCGTCGAACGGCCGCGAGGCCTTGGCGGGATCGTCGGTGCGGCGGGACAGGGCCCGCATGTTGTAGAAGGCGGCGATCGAGGTCGGGCTGAGGATGTCGCAGCCGCCCACCAGGCAGGCGTCGATCCAGCCCGAGTCGATCCAGGTGCGGCCCAGGGCCATGGCGTAGCCACTCGACGCGCAGGCCGCCGCCACCGTGAGCGCGGGGCCGCGCAGGCCGAGCAGGCGGGCGAGCCGATGCACGAGCGAGCGGTCGCGGTCGCCGTCGAACACGCGGGTGCCGCCGTCGAGGAAGTCGAGCTCCCACGTCTTGAGGTGTTCGGCGCCGAGGCCGAGCACGAGCCCGATGCGGCCGCCGGTCGTGGGGAGCCCGGCGTCGGCCACCGCGGCGGCCGCCGGGGCCAGGCAGAGCCGCTCCAGGCGTCCGAGCCGCGCGAACCCTTCCGCATCGAGGGAGCACGCCTCGCGAGACGGCGTGGGGATGCCGCTCACCGGCGCCGCGAACTGCACGGCTTCCCGGGCGTGCGGGCCCGGGTCGATCGATCGCACGCCGGACCGGCCCGCCAGCAGCGCGTCGGCGACCTCGTCGAACGACGATCCCAACGGCGACACCGTGCCGACGCCGGTGATCACCACCGGCTCGCGTGCGTTTCGTGCGGCAGTCATGCAGCCTCCCGGCGGTGGCTGGCGGAGGCAGCGGGCCGCGACTCCACCCGGATCCGGGCCGGCCACGGGCAGGGCACGCCCCAGGCGGTGAGTGCCGCGCCGGCGGCACACATCCCGATCACCCGCGAGAAGGCTGCCAGATCGACCGGTTCGTCGTCGGTGGAGAGCGGCGCCACCAGGCCGCTTGGCTCGGCGAGCACGACCCGCGTGGCACCCGGGCAGGCCGCCGGCTCGGGCACGAGCAGCAGCGCCAGGCCGCGGCACACCGGATCGCCGAGCGGGCCGCCGGCCGCATCGAGCGCGGGCTCGCGCTCCCAGTCCGACAGCAGCAGCCAGCAGGACGTGCAGGCCCCGCACTCGAAGAGCGAGAATGCGGCGAACAACCCTTCGGCGAGCGCCTCGGGGCCGCCGCCGATGCCGAGGTGCGGACCGTGCAGGCCGAGGGCCACGCTCACCGCCCCGGCGACGGAATGGAGCGAGCACTGCGGCACGATGTGCGGCGACACGGTCACGGCGCCGCCGGTTCGCAACTGCGACAGCGATCGAGCCGTGACGATCCGGCCCGCCTGACAGGGTGCCGCCACCACGCCGCACGACTCGGGCGTCGGCGGCTCGTCGAGCCGCGACAGCACGTCGAGCACCGCCCGCACCGCCACCACCGTCTGCTCGTCGCAGTGGCGGAGGAAGCGTGCGGGCAGGGCCGGGGCGCTGGGTGGCGAAGGCTGGTCGCGGAGTGCCGCCACGCCGGTGAAAGGAGCCTCGACGTAGGCGTGCCCGCGGATCGCACAGGCCGGCGCTGCTCGACCTCGGGAGTGCGGGTGTGCGTTCATGGCGACGAATCCGCGACGCGAGCCGCCGGTCAGGCGGCCTTGCGACCCTCCTTGGCGGCCAGCTTGCCCTCCAGCACGTCGAGCATGTCGCCGACGGTGGAGATGTCCTCGAGCAGCTCGGTCTCGATCTGGATCGCGAACCGGCTCTCGATGTGGAGCACCAAGCCGGCCATGTCGAGCGAGTCGAGGTTCAGGCCGTCGCGGAGCTTCGTCGACTCGTGCAGGCCCGGGTAGGACTCACCCGTTTCCTTCTCGAGCAGTTCATGGACGATCGTCGACAGTTCCTCACGAGTCATCGCGGCAGGCCTCCAACGGGAAACGAATGGATCGGGCGGGGACGGTAGCGAACGGGGGCCCCGGGGCGAAGAGCAAAAACGGGGGTATTCTTGGGCTGTGCACGCCGGCCGGCGTCCGCGATGGTCGCCGGCCCACGCCCCGAGCTGTCGATGAACGTTCGCCCGTCCGCCGCCCTGTCCGCCTGGTTCGTCCGCCTGCTGGCGGCGGCCACGGCGTCCTATACGGCGATCCTGCTGTTCGCCACCCACCATCCGCAGCCGAGCGCCCTCGTTGGCGACCTCGCCCGGCGCGACAAGGCACTCCACTTCACGGCCTACGGCCTGCTGGGGCTCCTGGTCGCGGCGACGATCGCCGCGGCCGGCAGGCTCTCGCCGCGGAGGGTCGTCGCCGCGGTGGCCAGCCTGATGGTCTTCGCGGCGGTCGACGAGCTTACGCAGCCGCTCTTCGGCCGCGCGACGGAACTCCTCGACTGGGTCTTTGATTCGACCGGTATCGTGGCCGGCTTCACGGCCGTGCTGGCGGCGTGGGCGACGGTGCGGTGGTGGCGGTCCTGACCGACCTCAGAAGTTCGGCGTCGGTGCGCGGTAGTCGTCGATCCGCACGGAACGAAACCAGTCGATCGTGCGGCCGAGGCCCTCGCGAAGCGGCACGGCCGGCTCCCATCCCAGCTTCTCCCGCGCGAGCGTGATGTCGGGCCGCCGCCGCTCCGGATCGTCCACCGGCAGCGGCTTCTCGACGAGTGCCGACCGCGAGCCGGTGAGCTCGAGGGTGAGTTCCGCGAGCTGACGGATCGTGAACTCACCCGGGTTGCCGATGTTCACCGGGCCCACGAACCCGTCCGGGCCGTTCATCATCCGGATGATCCCCTCGACGAGGTCGTCGCGGTAGCAGAAGCTCCGCGTCTGGCCCCCCGATCCGAAGATCGTGATCGGCTCGCCGGCGAGGGCCTGGCGGATGAAGTTTGAGACCACGCGGCCGTCGAAGGGATGCATGCGGGGCCCGTAGGTGTTGAAGATCCGCACGATCCGCACGTTGACGCCGTTGTGGCGGTGGTAGTCCATGAACAGCGTCTCGGCGGCCCGCTTGCCCTCGTCGTAGCAGGCCCGCGGACCGATCGGGTTCACCGCGCCGCGGTAGCTCTCCGGCTGCGGGTGCACCTCGGGATCGCCGTAGACCTCGCTCGTCGAGGCCTGGAGCACTTTGGCCCGGCAGCGCTTCGCCATCCCGAGCACGTTGATCGCCCCCATCACGCTCGTCTTCATGGTCTTGATGGGGTTGAACTGGTAGTGCCCCGGCGCGGCCGGGCAGGCCAGGTTGTAGATCTCGTCGACCTCCAGCCAGAGCGGATGGATGATGTCGTGCCGCAGGAGCTCGAAGTTGCCACAGCCGAGGAGGTGGGCCACGTTCGACTTCTGGCTGGTGAAGAAGTTGTCGACGCAGATCACGTCGTGCCCCGACGCCACGAGCCGTTCACAGAGATGGCTGCCGAGGAAGCCGGCGCCACCGGTCACGAGGATGCGTTTCAGCGATGCCATGAAGGGCTCCGGGGCTGGCGTGGCCGCGGCTTCCGAGGGCTGCGGCGGGCTGGTAGTGTACCGTCATGTCGTCCCGCATCGATCGCCGCACCGTGCTCCGGACGGCCGTCGCGGCGTCGGCCTCGGCGTCCGTGTTTCCCCGTCTCGTTCCAGGAGCTCCCGTCATGCCGCTCAAGGGCAACGTCAACCACTCGATCGTGTTCTGGTGCTTCAACGTGGCCGGTGGCAAGTGGGACATGGACCGCACGTGCGAGGTCGCCAAGGAACTCGGTGTGACGTCGATCGAACTGTCGGCTCCCGAGACCTGGCCCACGATCAAGAAGCACGGGCTGACGTCGGCGATCGCCATGAACGGCATGCCCGGGGCCCCGTTCGTGAAAGGCCTCAACAATCCACGCTATCGCGAGCAGGTGATCGACTGCACCACCAGGACGATCGACGCCTGCGCCGACTTCGGCATTCCCTCGGTGATCGCGTTCACCGGCTACAAGTGGCGAGATGCCGAGGATCCGGCTAGCGGCGAGATCCCGGCCGCCGAGGGAGCCGACAACTGCGTGCAGGGGCTCACGGTGCTCGCGGCCCACGCGGAGAAGCGGGGCGTGACCATCTGCCTCGAGCACCTCAACACCCGCGACGACACGCACCCCATGAAGGGCCACCCCGGCTACCAGGGCGACGACGTCGACTACGTGGCCGGCATCGTCCGCCGCGTCGGGTCGCCCCGCGTGAAGATGCTCTTCGACCTCTACCACGTGCAGGCGATGAACGGCGACCTGATCCGCCGCATCGAGCAGTGCCAGGACGTGATCGGCCACGTCCACACCGCCGGCAACCCGGGCCGCGGCGAGCTCGACGAGAACCAGGAGATCAACTTCCCCGCCTGCCTGCGGAAGCTCGTCTCGATCGGCTACAAGGGCTGGGTGGGCCACGAGTTCATCCCCACCCGCGATCCCGTCGCCGGACTCCGCCAGGCCGTCGAGGTCTGCGACGTCTGACGGCCGGCGGCTCGGTCCATGCCCCGCTGAGTGTGCTGCGCGGAAGCTGCGATCGTGTGAGTTTGCCTCAGGAAGCCGCCATCGCGTGAGCGATGCGGACCTGCGGCCGGCTCGGGCGTTGGCTCGGGGCTGCCCATGCCCCGTCGCCGGCCGTTCGCCTCGGGCATCGTGCCCTCGGCTCACTCGGATGCCGCCGGCGCTTCGCCATCGTGGCTTCGCTTGGCGTCATACGCCGGCTCCCGGGGCACGGGCAGCCCCTCGCTGAGTTCATGCCTCAGGAAGCTGCCATCGTGTGCGTTTGCC
>CAXNJC010000027.1:0-9126 GCA_964202525.1 Pirellulales bacterium | reverse complement strand
CGGGCTTCGGCAGGCCGTGCGTGACGAGCGTGGTTTCGAGGGCCACGACGGGCCTGCCGGCTGCCACTGCCGCGGCCACGTCGCGCGACACGTGAAGCAGGTCGCTCATGCCGGGGCCTCCAGCCTGGTGAACCACTCGGCATGACGTTCGGCGGCCTGCTCGGGGGTGGCGTCCATCAGGCCCCGGGCGCCCCAGTCTTCGATCGCGAAGCTGGCCGACACGACGCCCTGCTCGATGGCGCGGCCCACGTCGCCGTGCCCGACGAGCCCCGCGAGAAAGCCGCCGGCGAACGCATCGCCCGCCCCCGTGGCATCCACCACCGCGTGGCTCCGCGACCGCCACGTCTGCGACTGCTTCGCATGCAGGTCGAGCAGGCGGCCGCCGTTCGCGGCCCGCTTGAAGGCCACGTGCCGCAGCCGCGGGCCGGCGAGCGACGTCAGGAACACGTCTTCGGCGTCGCTCGTGAGCCGCCACTCGTCTTCGCTCACGAAGAACAGGTCGAGGTGCGTGAGCACATCGCGCCAGGCGGCGAGCGTGCCGTCGCGGACCAGTTCGAAGGGGTCGAGCGACACGAGCCGCGCCGCGTCCGCCGCTGGGGCCAGGCCGTGGGCGAGGTCGAGCTGCCGGGCGAGCGGCATCGGCGCCAGATGAAAGACGCTCGCCGCCAGCCAGGCCGGCGGCACGTCGGCCAGCGTCGGCGAGACGTCGGTGTGGCTCGGGCAGTCGAGGTGGTGCACCGTGCGCCGCACCGCCGGCTCGTAGAGCAGCCAGGCCCGGCCGCCGGTGCGGTCGAGCCGCCTCACACCGGCGAGATCGACGCCGCGGGCGACGAGCGTGGCGAGCGCCGCGGCCGGATAGTCGGTGCCGGCGACGGAGCAGATGCCGACCCGCGCACCCCAGAGACTGGCGGCGAGGGCCGCGTGGAGCACCGCCCCGCCCGGCTCGCCCATCAGCGTGCGGCCGTCGCGGAGCACGATGTCGTCCACGAGCAGATTGCCGAGCAGCACGACGTGGGGCGCGCTGCCGGTCATCGGCCCGCTCCCGCGGCCGCGTGGAAGGCGTCGGCGATGCGCTTCGTCGCGGCGGGATCGAGCGGCAGCCGCCAATCGCCCCGCTGCTTCACCGCCGAGCCCACGATCACGCCGTCGGCGGCCGCGAACGCGGCCACGTTGTCGGGAGTGATCCCGGAGCCCACGAACACGGGGATCCCGACCGCGCCGCTCACCGCCGCGACGTCGGCGGGATCGGCAGGGCGGCCGGTCGCGGTGCCGGTCACGATCACGCCGTCGGCGAGGGCGAACTCCGCGGCATGCGCCGTCTCTGCGATGTCGACGTCGGCGGTGAGCGCGTGCGACGAATGCTTCTTCTTGATGTCGGCGAACACGCGGACGTGCTCGGCCCCCACGGTGTCGCGGTAGCGGAGCAGCGGCCCGGCGTCGGCCTCGATCAGCCCCTCGTCGGCGACGTGTGCGAACACGTACCCCTCGACACGCACGAACGTCGCCCCGCAGGCGAGCGCGACGGCGATCGCCTCCTCGTTGGCGGCCGCGAGCACCTGCACGCCCAGCGGGAGCAGCGCTGCCCGGCGGACCTCGCGGCCGATCACGGCCATGGCGGCCACCACTTCGGGTCCCACCTGCGACCGCAGGTAGGGCCGGTCGAACATGTTCTCGAGGATCAGTCCGTGGAAGCCGGCGGCGCGATAGGTCTCGGCCTCGCCCACGGCACGGGCGATCTGGTCGTCGATGCTCGTCGGCTGCGGGCGGTGGCCCGGGCTTCCGGGCAGCGGGCCCACGTGCAGCATGCCGATCAGCACGCGGGGCGCGTGAAAAAGCGTCGAGACCAGCTGCCGGCGGGCGTCCATGTCCAGTGGTGTACCAGACCGCCACGGCGACTGGGAGGCGTGGAGGTTGTATCCTGCGATCCCCGGGCCGAGAGTTGAGCGTCGCGAGGCACCCATGACCGCACGGCAGACCGGCTCCTGGCACTGGCTCACGCACGCAGACCTGCAGGCGGTGGTCGACGCGCTTGCGGCCCGCGGTCACAGGGTGATCGGTCCGCAGGTGGCCGACGGCGCGATCGTGCTCCGCGACCTGGCGGCGGTGGCCGACCTGCCGGCCGGCTGGCTCGACGACCAAGACGGCGGCCACTACCGTCTCCGTCACGACCCTGTTGCGGGCACGTTCGACCACGTGGTCGGGCCCCATTCGCTCAAGAACTTCCTGTTTCCCGCGAGGGAGACGCTCGCGTCGTTCACCCGGCGGGAGGGCCAGTGGACGCAGGAGCCGCGGCCGCCGGCCGATCCGCCGCTGGCCGTGCTCGGCGTGCGGGGCTGCGACCTCGCGGCGCTCGCCGTGCAGGACCGCGTGTTTCTGGGCTCTGGATACGTGGACGAAGGGTATCGCCGCCGCCGCGAGGCGCTGTTCGTGGTCGCCGTCAACTGCCGGCGGGCCGCGGCCACGTGCTTCTGCCACTCGATGGGCTGCGGCCCAGCGGCCGGCCTGGGCTTCGATCTCGCCCTGACCGAGACGGGAGACCGCTTCGCCTGCGAGGTCGGCACCGACCGCGGGGCGGCGGTGCTCGCCGAGCTCGGCACGCTCGAGCCACTCACGCCTCCCGAGATCGAGTCAACGCGCGACGTGCCCCGAGACCTCGAGCGGCGGATGCACGAGCGCCGGCCGGTCGCGGGCGCTCCCGCTCCCCGGAGCCTCGACACGCACGACATCCGCAACCTCCTGCTGGCGAACCCCGACCACCCCAGGTGGGACGACGTGGCCGCGCGGTGCCTCTCCTGCACCAACTGCACGCTCGTCTGCCCGACCTGCTTCTGCGCGAGCGTGCAGGAGGTGGCCGATCTCGCGGGCGATCACGTGAGCCGCGAGCGGCAGTGGGAGAGTTGCTTCTCGCTCGATCACTCGCGGATGCACGGCCACACCGTGCGGAGCACCACCGCGTCGCGCTACCGGCAGTGGGCGACGCACAAGTTCGCCGGCTGGTTCGAGCAGTTCGGCACGTCCGGCTGCACCGGCTGCGGCCGCTGCATCACCTGGTGCCCGGTGGGAATCGACGTCACCGAGGAGATCGCGGCGATCCGGGCGACCGACGCCAGGACGCCGCCGGCCGATGCGGAATCGCCGCGATGACGTCGTCCTGCCCTGCACCGCCGAGTTCCGCGGTCGACCCCTGGCGGTCGCATGCCTCCCGCATCGTGGCCGTCGCCGCCGAGACACCCGGGGTGCGAACCTACGAAGTCGAGTTCGAGGAGGCCGCGCTGGCCGCCGCCTATCGCTTCGCTCCGGGCCAGTTCAACATGCTCTACCTGCCCGGGATCGGCGAGGCTGCGATTTCGATCAGCTCCGATCCTGCACGCACCGCCACGCTCGCGCACACCGTCCGCGCCGTTGGCAACGTCACCGACGCCCTGGCGCGGCTCGGCGCGGGCGACCAGGTGTTCCTGCGAGGTCCCTTCGGCACGCCGTGGCCTGTGGAGCGGATGTCGGGCCGCGACGTCGTCATCGTGGCGGGGGGCCTCGGCCTCGCCTCGCAGCGGGCCGCGATCCTGCACCTCGCCCGGCCGGGCGGCTGCCGGCGGCTCACCGTGCTGCATGGCGCCAAGCGGCCCGAAGGTCTGCTCTACACGACGCAGTACGACGCCTGGCGGGCGGCCGGCGTTGACATGGGCACGATCGTGGACGAGGCCGAGCCCGGGTGGCCGGGGTCCCGTGGGCTCGTGACCACGCTCGTGCCCGCCGCGATTCGCGATCCCGCCGCCACGACCCTCCTCTGCTGCGGGCCCGACCCGATGATGATCGGCGTGGCCGAGGCCGCGATCACCGCCGGCGTCGCCGCGGCCGACGTGTTCCTCTCGCTCGAGCGAACCATGGCCTGCGCCGTTGCCCACTGCGGTCTCTGTCAGTTCGGCCCGCTGTTCGTCTGCCGCGACGGCCCCGTGCTGCCGTACGACCGGATCGCCGACCTGATGAAGGTCCGCAACCTCTGAAGATCACAGCGGCTCGGGCGACCGACGGCCCTTCCGGATCGCGATGCCGGAGAGCGCGACCCCGCCGAGCAAGGCTGCCGCGAGCCACCTTGACGGCTCGGGAACTGGTGCCACGAGGATCCCTCCAGCACCGCCGCGGTATGGCCCTGTGTCGAACAGGGCCGTGGCGAGCAGGCCTCCGGCATCGAGAATGTCGACGACGCCGTCGTAGGTGAAGTCGCCCTCGCTCCACGTCGCCGCCCCTCCGGCATCGAAGCGGCCTGCGGCCAGGAAACCGGCGGCATCGAGGATATCGATGCCGCCATCGAGATCCGTGTCTCCGGGCGCTGCAAACGCCAGCGTCAGACCGCCGCGTCCGTCTTCGAGCCAGCCGATCGTTCGCGGGATGCCGGCCGACTCAGCCGCCTCGGCCCGGCTCGAGACGATGCCGGTTCCCATGCCGAGGCCGTTGCCGCGGCCCACCAGAAGGGCGTCGACGACATCGCGGACGGAGGAGGCGTCGGCGATGGCCAGCACACCGTCACCGAGGTCGACGAGTCCGCCGGCTTCGAGGTCGATTCCGCCGACCGTCGCCGACAGCCCGGGCGCCATTGTCACGGTCGCGCCGAACGCCGGAGCGAGGGTCGCGGACCCCAACGCCGTGCCGACCGTCAGCCGCACCTCGCCGGCGTTCACGCCCACGGTGCCGCTGAGCGTGTTGGTGCGATCGATGACGAGCGTGCCGGAGCCCGTCTTGAGGAGATTGAGCCGGCCGTTCAGCCGCGGCCTTGCCGCCTGCGCCTGCGTCCGTGTCGCAGCCGGCACATCGAGTGTGATCGTCGGAAGCGGCGGCACTCCCGCGACCGCCGCTGCCCAGTCGCTCGCGACGGTCGACGGCAGCGCCGCGAGCGCGGCCGACGTGATGTCTCCGACTCCAGCCGCCAGGTACGTCGCGGCCAGTGCCCGGAGGTCTCCGGCGTCGATGACTCCGCTCAGGTCGAAGTCGCCGTCGGAGAACGAACCCGGCATCCCATAACGGGCCGCGACGATCCGCAAATCCGCCGCCCCCACCCTGCCGTCGAAGTCGCCGTCGCCGATCGCATTGCCGATCCGGCGCACCATCCCGTCGCTCTTGCTGATGACATAGAGTTCGCCGTCGAGTTCGGCCACGCGGATGTCGGCCCGACCACCACCGTAGGCGGTTCCGTACGGATCGCTGGCGTTCGTCGACGCGGCGCCTCCCGGCAGTCGGTCACCATCCGCGACGCCGGTGAAGGCGGTCGACCCTGCCGCGGTCTCGTTCCTCATGTCCCAGCGATCTCGCACGACGTCGAAGACCCTCCGAGACGTCACGCCGCCTGCGGTGGTGGGGTCGTCGTACAGCACGTTGAGTTCGTGGATCGGCGCCGTCGTGAAAGGGTCGCCGTCGTCGGCCGCCACCATCGCCTCGAGGTCCGTGGCGAACAGCCGTCCGTTGGCGATGTCACCGAAGACGTATTTGCCCCGCAGCGCGGGAATCGCCGTGCCGCGGTACACGAATCCGCCGCTGATCGCGTCGCCGTCGCGATGGCTGTAAAGGGCCACCGGATACGTCGGGGCGACGCCTTCGGCAGCCGTGCCCGATGCCGTCACGAAGGGCAGCGTCGCAGGCAACGGGGCATCGGTGACGAGGTTGCTGGTCCCGAGCACCTGATTCCCCTCGATCTGCGAGTAGCCGTAGTTCGCGCCGGCCGAGAGCAGATTCACCTCCTCGTACGAGCGCAGGCCGATGTCCGCGATGATGCCCCGCGTGGTGCCGTCGTCGTCGACGTCCCACGCGAGCCGATGGGGGTTGCGCAGGCCGTAGGCGAACACGGCCGGGTCGGCCCCCGACGGTGCGGTGGCGAACGGGTTGTCGGCCGGAACCGAGTATGATCCCGTCACCAGCGACTGATCGGTGCGAATCCGGAGCACCTTGCCGGCGAGCGTGTCGAGCCGTTGGGGACCGTTGCGAGCCGCCCCGCTGGTTTCACCCGCGCCGCCGTCCCCGCTGGTGATGTACATCGCCCGCCAGTCCGGATGGCTGGCGTCGGCCGCCGCGGGGTTGAAGGCGATGTCGCCGATCGGATGAATTCCGTTGCCATACTGGACGCGGAGCAGCTCAGCCCTGGTGCCGGTGAAGGCCGTGTCGGCGACGTCCGCATCCTGCCATTCCGTCACGACCGCCTGGCGATAGGCCGTCGCGGAGCCGATCCCTAGTTCGGTGTGCACGGTGTAGAACTTGCCGTTCACGCCGTAGGCGGGATCGAACTGCATGGTGACCAATCCCGCTGCGTACCCGGGATCGGCGTCGAAATCCCCGATGCCGATGCCATTGAAGATGGCGTCGAAGTCGAGGTAGCGGGTGAATGTGCCCGTGGACCGATCGACGATCGACAGGCTGCCGTTCATGTCGTTGACGAAGAGTCGTCGGTCGGCGAGCGACTCCACAGGTTCGGCGCGGAGGAAGTTGATCCGGGCGACCTGCGCGCCGGAGGTGACCGACGATTTCGGGGCCGTGAAGGCGTCTATGAGGCGGACGGTGATGCCGCCGGTCGCGTAGCGGTCGGTAATCTCGGGTCCTGTGGGATACGCCGCATGAATGGCATGTGGCATGCCGATCGCGATGGCGAGCGCCGCAGCAACCGTGCGCACCGCGGCCGGTGTGCGGAGGACGGCGGCCATTGAGGAACCCGTGGCTGCGAGGAACTGTCGGGCACGATCCGCGACGATCCACGCCGCGGAGGGTACGCTCCTCCCGCGGGACGCGTCAATCGTTTGGCTGAGTCGAGGGCGGAACGCAACGCCGGGTCGCCGAAAACCGGATAATGAGACGACCGTGGTCGTCCGACGCAGGTCTCGCTCCCTCGCCATGACAACGAAGCCCCGACTCGCCGTGTTCAAGTTTGCCTCGTGCGACGGCTGCCAGCTGCAGCTGCTCGAGGCCGGGGATCGTCTGCTGGAACTCGCCGGCCGCGTCGAGATCGACCACTTCCTCGAGGCCAGCTCGCGGGTGGTGCCCGGGCCCTACGACCTGGGCCTCGTCGAGGGCTCGATCACCACGGCCCACGACGCCGAGCGGATCCGCGAGATCCGCAGGCAGTGCCGGAGGCTGGTGACCATCGGCGCCTGTGCCACCGCCGGCGGCATCCAGGCCCTACGGAACTGGGGCCACGTGGACGACTTCCTCTCCGCCGTCTACGCGTCACCTGAGTTCATCACGACGCTCGCCACCAGCACGGCGATCGCCGACCACGTGCCGGTGGATTTCGAACTCCGCGGCTGTCCGGTCGACCGGGGCCAACTCCTCGACCTGATCACGGCCGTGCTGCTGGGCCGCAAGCCGCACGTGCCGGGGCACTGCGTGTGCGTGGAGTGCAAGGCCCGCGGCACGGTGTGCGTGGCGGTGGCCAAGGGCATCGCCTGCCTCGGGCCCGTGACCCAGGCGGGCTGCCACGCGATCTGTCCGGCCCACGACCGCGAGTGCTTCGGCTGCTTCGGCCCGAGCGAGTCGCCCAACCTGGTGAGCCTGACGGGCTTTTACGAACGCCGTGGCACGCCTCGCGACGACCTCGTGCGGCTCACGAGGTCGTTCTCCGCGGCTGCTCCGGCGTTTCGCGTGGAGAGCGATCGCCTGGAGGCCGGGGCATGACCGAACTCCGCCGCTTCGAGGTGAAGTCGCTGGCCCGCGTCGAAGGCGAGGGCTCGCTTCGCGTCCGCGTGGCCGACGGCCGGGTCGAGATCGCCGAGTTCTCGATCTACGAGCCCCCCCGGTTCTTCGAGAAGCTCGTTCGCGGCCGGGCGATCCACGAGGTGCCCGACATCGTGGCCCGGATCTGCGGCATCTGCCCGGTCGCCTACCAGCTGACCGCCTGCATCGCGCTCGAGCAGGCGCTCGGCGTGACGGTGACGCCCGGGATCGGGGCGCTGCGGCGGCTGCTCTATCACGGCGAATGGATCCAGAGCCACGGGCTGCACGTGCACCTGCTGCACGCGCCCGACTTCTTCGGCGTGGACAGCGGCATCACGCTCGCCGCCTCGCGGCCCGACCTCGTGACGCGGGGCCTGAGGCTCAAGGACCTCGGGGCACGGATCATCGAGGTGGTTGGCGGCCGCGCGGTCCATCCGGTCAACGTGGCCGTGGGCGGCTTCCACAAGGCCCCGTCCGCCGCGTCGATCCGCGGCCTCGTGCCCGACCTGGAGTGGGCGCTCGCCGCGGCGCTCGACCTCGTCGGCGAGGTGAGCCGCTTCGACTTCCCCGGGCTGCCGCATGCCTACGATGGCGTCTGCCTCCGGTCCGACTCTGGCTATCCGCTCGACGGCGGCCGGATCGTGAGCACGACCGGCCTCGACATCGGGATCAGCGACTACGAGCGGCACTTCGCCGAGCAGCAGGTGCCCTGGAGCACAGCGCTCCATTCCGTGAAGCTGCCCGGTGAGACGCCATATCTCGTGGGGCCGCTCGCGCGGCTGAACCTCTGCCACGACCGGCTGCCCGCGCAGACGCGGTGGGCCGTCGACGCGTGTGGCATCGAACTGCCGCTGACCCGGTCGGCCCAGTCGATCGTGGCCCGGGCGATCGAGATCGCCGCCGCCTGCGAAGATGCTCTCGCGATTGCCCGCGGGGCTGCGGCGAACATCGCGCCCTGCCGCGTGGCCTGGGAGCCGCAGGCCGGGGTCGGCAGCCATGCCACCGAGGCACCGCGGGGGCTGCTCTGGCATCGCTACGAGATCGGCGCCGACGGTCTCATCCGCCACGCGGCCATCGTGCCTCCGACGTCGCAGAACCAGGCGATGATCGAGGCCGACCTCAAGGCCATGCTGCCGACGGTGCTCGACCACGACGACGCGGCCGCGACCCTCGCCTGCGAGCGGCTGATCCGCGACTACGACCCATGCATCAGCTGCGCCACGCACTTCCTACGGCTGCGAATCGACCGGGGCGCATGACGCGCGGCTTGGCTCTGGCCATCAGGAAGCCGCAATCGCGTGAGCGATGCGGGCCGCACCACGGAGGGCTCGGGACGTCAGGAAGCCGCAATCGCGTGAGCGATGCGGGCTGCACCACGGAGGGCTCGGGGCTGCCTGTGCCCCGTCGCCGGACGTTCGAGGATGCCATCGTGGCATC